>JAQUKI010000041.1 GCA_028719225.1 Fidelibacterota bacterium
TTTACCCGTCCTTGCTGAACAATACCAATGCCATGAATGTCAATTTTTGCCGGAATGTTCTGATTTATTTCACCCCGGAAAAGATAAAGAAGGTCATTCAGAACCTATTCCTGTCATTGGTCGATGGCGGTTGGCTGATCGTCGGTCCGGCCGAAACCGCTCAGGTGCTGTACGACCAGTTTGAAACGGTTAACCTGCAGGGAATGACAGCCTATCGTAAAAATACCCGGCGGGAAGCCACCATAACAAAATATTTCGAAAGCGAGTTGGCGACCGGGATAATACCACAATTTCAACAAACGATTAATAGTGAAATTCTAACTTTTCCGGATGAGGTTTTATTACCGCCTATCCCACTGATCGACAGGTTGCCGTCACGGGCAGAGGATAGCGGCAGAAAACCGCCGGAATCGGAAAAAACCGAGTATGATAAAATCTTCACCCTTTACCAACAAGGTAAATATCTCGAAGCCGAAGAAAAACTGCTGAAATTACTCTCCTTCGAGCAGGTTGATTCTGTAAAAGCTTCTCTTTTAGCCAGAATTTATGCCGATCAGGGGAAACTGAATGAATCGTTAAAATGGTGCGAAAAAGCCATTGCCCTCGACAAACTCAATCCCGAACTCTATTATCTCCATGCACTGATTTCTCAGGAACAGGGTGATTTGAGAGGAACAAATCTGGCGCTAAAGCGCGCGCTTTATCTCGATCCGGACTTTATCCCGGCTCATTTTGCGCTGGGAAATCTGGCCTTGCGAGAAAAAAAATTCAATGAGTCCCGCAAACATATGCGCAATGCTCTTTTACTCCTTGAAACACACCGGCACGATGAAATTCTACCAGAATCCGAAGGAATCACAGTCGGCAGATTAATTGAAATCATCCGTTCAACGACTAATGTCGAGGATCTGTCATGAAAGAATCAAAGTCAGAATCACACCGGAAAGTAACTAAAGTGATCGATTGGACGGCCATTAACCGTCATCTGGAAATAACCCGCAAAAATCTGGAACAAGGTTCATCACCGTCACCCGAGAAAATGAAAAAGATATTGAAAGAACGCGCCAAAGCCTTAGCGAGTGAACCGGCGCCAAAGAAAGTAGCCGCGGATTACATCGAAATCGTTGAGTTCATTCTTTCGGATGAAAAATACGGCATCGAATCGGCTTTTATCAGGGAGGTTTGTCCCCTAAAAGATTTCACGCCATTGCCCGGGACGCCGCCGTTTATACTCGGAATTATCAATTTCCGCGGCCAGATTCTCTCGGTTACGGATTTGAAAAAATTCTTCGATCTTCCCGAGAAAGGAATATCAGACCTCAATCGGCTGATCATTGTATACAACGATAAAATGGAATTTGGAATTCTGGCAGATGCCGTTATTGGTGTAAAAAAGATTGCGCTCGACGAAATACAGTCAACCTTGCCTATATTCTCGGATATGCGGGTACAATATTTAAAAGGTGTAACGACCGAACGTCTCATTATACTGGATATCGACAAGATTCTGTCCGATGATAAAATCTTTGTACACACCGAAATCATGTAAGAAAGAATGACTCAACACAACAAAATAAATTAATGACAGGAGGTCAGGAATGAAAAGATCCACAACTAATATTATCTGGATACTCAGTCTGGGAATCATTGTACCGATCGCCAGTAGTTTTTTAGTAAGTATGCTGATACCAAACTGGAAAGTCATGCAGTTAGCGTTGCATTCTTTTATAGAAACTCTGGGACTTTTCGCCGGCATATCTCTGGCTCTCTTGCTATTATTAAGACAGGATCGTCAGTCGGAAAACGGTTATTATATCTGGATCGCATCGGCGTTAATCGGTATGGGAATACTTGATGGCTTTCACGCCGCCGTTCCCCCAGGTAATGGATTCGTATGGTTACACTCACTGGCAATTCTGGTTGGCGGTTTACTGTTTTCTTTAATCTTTTTACCGAACCGGATTAACCGGTCTTCAATAGCAGGAATAGTACCGGGATTAGCTGCTTTTACCGGCATTTTAATTGGAGTATTGGCAATCTCTTTTCCGACCACCCTACCAACTATGTTGTACGAAGACGGCAGTTTTACACGAGCCGCCGAAATTCTCAACATTTTCGGAGGGCTCTTTTTCGTTATAGCGGCAACGATTTTAATCGTACGATACAATCGTCAACCTAAGACCGAGGATCTCCTATTCGCCTTTTTCTGCTTACTAACCGGTGCGACCGGGTTACTTTTTCCATTTTCAAGAGCGTGGACGGCCGACTGGTGGCTGTGGCATATTTTACGGGTAATTGCCTATATAGTCATTCTTGGATACGGTTTTTATGTTTTTAAAAAGTCTGAGATGGAAGCAAGAAAATCTGTCGAGGTCCAGGCTGAAATCATTGAGCGTAAGAAAACCGAGGAAGAGCTAAGGTCTTCGGAAAGCCGGTACAGAACCCTCGTGGAAAACATACCTCAGAAAGTATTTCTGAAAGATAGAAACGGACACTGGATTTCCTGTAATGAGAATATGGCTCATGATTTAAAGCTCAGGCCAAACGAAGTCGTTGGTAAAAGCGATTCTGATCTCTTCCCAAAGGAGTTGGCGGAAAAATACATGACGGATGACAAAAGAATAATGGAATCTGGAAAAGCGGAGGAGATACAAGAAAAGTATGTTCAGAATGGAGAGGAACGATATGTTCAAACCATTAAAACACCGGTTCGTGATGAAAATGGGGGCGTTAACGGAGTATTGGGTGTCTTCTGGGATATCACAGAGCGAAAACTGATTGAAGTAAAAGCCGCCCAACGCACCGCCGACCTGATCCGTGTACTAAAAGAAGTAAAAGAAGCCATCAATGTCTTAACTCCTTCTGCCAGCGAAGTCCTGGCCGCAGCTACTCAGGTTGCCTCCGGTGCATCTGAAACCACAGCCGCAGTCAGCGAAACGACCGCTACCGTAGAGGAAGTCAAGCAAACCGCCCAGGTCTCTAATCAAAAAGCAAAATACATATCGGAAAACGCTCAAAAAACAGCTCAGGTCGCCCTCAGCGGTAAGAAAGCCGTCGAGGAAAACATCGAGAGCGTCAACCGCATTCGCGAACAGGTCGAGTCCATCGCTGAAAGCATCGTAAAACTTAGCGAACAAGGACAGGCGATTGGCGAAATTATTGCCACGGTCACAGCCATCGCAGAACAGGTTAACCTGCTTTCGGTGAACGCGGCCATCGAAGCCGCACGAGCCGGCGAACAGGGTAAAGGTTTTTCTGTCGTCGCACAGGAAATTAAAAACCTCGCCGAGCAGTCAAAACAGGCAACCGCTCAGGTGCGGGCGATTTTGAATGATGTTCAGAAAGGAATCAGCGCCGCAGTAATGGTGACAGAACAAGGCAGTAAAGCGGCAGAAGCCGGCGTAACACAAGCTGTAGAAGCCGGCGAATCGATCAGCGCCTTGGCAGAAAATGTCTCTGAGGCCGCCCAGGCGGTCACTCAGATTGCGGCTTCGAGCCAGCAACAGTTAGTCGGGATGGATCAGGTCGTGTTAGCCATGGAGAATATCAAACAGGCCAGCACCGAATCCATCGCCAGCACGAAACAGGTTGAGACATCGGCACAAAACCTGCTTAGACTAAGCCAAAAACTGATGGAAATGGTGGAGCAGTTTAAATTATTAGCGGAGTAATCAGTGGATGACAAAAACCGTGAATTTTTAAAAAAACTCATTGCCACTTTTAAAACCGAAGCGCGCGAACATGTCGATGCGCTTTCTTCCGGGCTGATCGATTTGGAACGGGCTTCGTCAGCCGAGCAACAAATTAAGATAGTTGAAGTCATCTTTCGAGAAGCACACAGCCTGAAAGGTGCGGCTCGTGCCGTGGATATAACCGAGATTGAAACACTCTGCCAGTCTCTGGAAAGTGTTTTTACAGTTTTGAAACGTCAGGAGATCAAAACCTCACCGGAATTGTTTGATGTTCTCCATCAGGCCGTCGACGATCTAAGTAAATTGTTACTGCAATTGGAGACCGATACTTCCCTTAAAACCGATCCTCATAGGCAAGAACTTCTCCAACAGTTGCAGAATGTGGCCAAAGGAATTGTCGTACCTGCAATCGTCACAGATCCGAAGGAAAAAAGCGTTCCACCGGCGATAGTCCCGGACTCAGAAAGCAGTATGCCGGCAATGGCAGACAAATCCGTATTGGCCGAGACGGTGAGAGTGCCGACGACCAAATTGATTTCCGTGCTTTTACAGGCCGAAGAGTTCCTGTTGACGAAGTTATCGATCGGACAATTAGTTATCGAATTACAAGACGTCACCTCAGATATTGCCCTATGGGAAAAAGAATGGGTAAAAGTTCATCCCAGATTGCAGAAATTTCGGTCTTTACTCGAAAAAGAGGAGAAAAAGAATCCGCACAATTCAACCGGTTCGCAGATTGCCAGATTAATCGAATTCCTCGATTGGAATTATGATTATATGAAATCGCAAAAAGCCAAACTGACCAGTATGGCAATGTCCGCACGGTACAACCATCATACTCTCGGCAGAATGGTGGATGGCCTACTCGATGATATGAAACAAGTCCTGATGTTGCCGGTTTCATCTCTGCTTGGAATTTTCCCTAAAATAGTCCGCGACCTGTCCCGCGTCGAAGGGAAGGAAGTCGAACTGGTGATCAGTGGCGGAGAAGTTGAAATCGACAAGCGGATTTTGGATGACTTAAAAGACCCGCTCATCCACCTGATAAGAAATTGTATCGATCATGGCATCGAAAAGCCGCAGGAACGCCAGGGAAAAAAGAAACCACCCAAAGGACAAATAATCATCGCCGTAGAACGCAAAAGCGGACATGTAGAAATCCGTGTATCGGATGATGGAACCGGAATCGACATATCCAAAATCAAAACGTCTGTCATCAAACTTGGATTATTGTCGATGGCCGATGTTGAAAGAACACCCGATTCGGAATTATTGCCTTTGATTTTCCAGTCCGGAGTCACCACCAGTCCTATTATTACCAATGTATCCGGTCGCGGTCTTGGTCTGGCTATTGTCAGAGAGAAAGTTGAAAAATTGGGTGGAAATATCTTCTTTGAGACTAAACCCGGAATTGGAATAACTTTTCGGATTATTGTGCCGCTGACACTGGCTACATTTCGCGGAGTTATCGTGCGGATCGGTGAATTCCTTTTCATTTTGCCTACGATAAATGTAGAACGTGTCGTCAGAGTAAATCGGGAAAACATCCGGACAGTCGAAAACCGGGAGACCATCGTACTTGACGGACGTATCATTGCCTTGGAGCGACTTGACGACTTGTTGGATATGCCCCGTTCAGTTAAACCTGAAAAATCCGAAGGTGATATATCGGCTGTTGTTCTCGCTTCAGCAGAAAATCGGATTGCGGTACAGGTCGATGAAGTGATCAATGAACAGGAAGTGCTGTCAAAAAATCTGGGTAAGCAGCTGTCTCGCGTGCACAATGTTTCCGGAGCCGCCGTTTTAGGCACCGGCAAAGTCGTACCGATTTTAAATATCGCCAATTTACTGAAATCCGTCGGTAGCATAACCCGCAAAACCGCAAAACCATCTCTTATTCCAACGGAGACAAAAAAAGACAAACGTGCTTCAGCATTAGTAGTCGAAGACTCCATCACAGCCCGAACCTTGCTTAAGAATATTCTGGAAGCCACCGGTTATCAGGTCGCTACGGCCGTGGATGGGATTGACGCTTTCACTCAATTACGAAGCGGTGAATTTGATATCGTGTTATCGGATGTCGATATGCCCCGGATGAACGGCTTTGATCTGACTGCAAGGATTCGGTCGGATAAAAAACTTTCCGATCTGCCAATCGTGCTGGTCACGGCGCTCGACTCGAGAGAAAACCGGGAACGCGGAATCGAAGTCGGCGCCAATGCCTATATTGTCAAAAGCAGTTTCGATCAGAGCAATTTACTTGAAGTCATACGGAGGTTGATTTGAGATTGGCGATCCCCCAATCATCAATCGGAAGGGCTTACTAAATGATTAAAATTCTGATCGTCGATGATTCTGCTGTGATCCGGGAATACCTGAGTTATTTGTTCAGTTCGGAACCTGATTTTCAGGTCATCGGCATCGCCTGCAACGGTAAAGAAGCGGTCGAAATGAACAAAGAGAAACTGCCGGATATTGTAATCATGGACGTTAATATGCCGGTGATGGATGGATTCGAAGCTACTCGAAGAATCATGGAAACCAGAGCCATACCTGTCTTGATAATCAGTGCGACCTGCGACCCGACTGAAATAGGAACATCTTTCCGCGCTATGGAAGCCGGCGCCCTGATGATTTTGGAAAAACCTACGGGAATCAGCCATGCGGGATATGAAAAGACCGTCGGTGAACTCCTTCGTCTGGCGCGATTGATGGCAGAAGTCAAGGTTGTTACCAGACGCACCACGAAATCGGAGAAAAAGGAACCGGACAGAAGCCATGAATTGCAATTGCGTGAATTGGAACCGGACCATTTTGAATTGGTGACCATTGGAACTTCAACCGGAGGCCCGGTTGTCCTTCAGAGAATTCTATCTCAACTACCGGCTCAGTTTCCCATCCCGATATTAATTGTCCAGCATATCTCACAAGGTTTTCTGGCAGGAATGGTAGAATGGCTCGATCAAATCACCCCGCTGAAAGTTCGTATCGCCCAAAATGCAGAACGTTTATTACCGGGAAATGTCTATTTAGCGCCGGAAGGATTTCAAGTCGGTATCGTTAAAAATCACGACCTGATGATCCGTTTAACGCGCGATTTTTCCAATCCTTCTTTTTGTCCTTCGGTGGCGGAGATGTTTCGCTCGGTCACGAATACCTTAGCTCCGAATATCATCGGGATTTTGTTGACCGGAATGGGTGACGATGGCGCCAGAGAATTAAAAAAGATGCGCGATCTCGGCGGAGTGACGATTGCCCAAAATGAAGAGAGTTGTATCGTCTATGGAATGCCAAAAGTTGCCGTTGAGTCAGGCGCCGCCAAATATATTTTAAATCCGGATGAAATTGCGGCCTCATTGACCAATTTGATGCGAACTTCAAAGATGAGAAAATGATCAATCAAACTATATATGTTTATCGTGCTAACTGTAAGATTCAATCTTCACATAACGAGGTGAATTATGTCGGTATCTAAAATTTCCGATAATGGTAAATACACAATTCTGATCGTCGAAGATAGCCCCACTCAGGCTGAACGGCTTAAGTATTTATTAGAGAAACAGGACTATACAATCATTCTGGCACATAACGGAATAGAAGCTCTGGAAATATTGGCCGTCAATCACCCTACACTTGTGATCAGTGACATTGTGATGCCCGGGATGGATGGTTATGAGCTTTGTAAGACAATCAAATCGAAAGAAAATTTAAAAGATCTTCCGGTGATGTTACTGACTTCATTGACTGATCCCGAAGACGTTGTCAAAGGTTTGTTATGCGGCGCGGATAATTTTGTAACCAAACCATATAATGAAAAGGTGCTCCTTTCCCAGATCGAGTACATTTTAGTCAACAAAAAAATTCGCGATACACACTTCGCCGAAATGGGAATCGATATTTATTTCAGCGGGAAAAAACACCAGATCACTTCGAGCCGTTTACAGATCATCGATCTGCTTCTTTCTACCTATGAAAATGCCATCCAGAAAAAATATGAAGTCGAGCAAGCTTTGTACGATCTCACCGTGACTCAGAATGAATTAAAAGCGCTAAACGAAAATCTGGAAGAGAAAGTGCTGGAAAGAACCCGACGGATCGAACAACTCAATGAACTGTTGCGAGTCATACGGAATATCAATCAATTAATCGTAAAAACCCATAATCGCGATCATTTGATTCAGCGCGCCTGTGAAATTTTCACCGCGAGTAAAATCTTTTCCAGCGCCTGGATTTACCTTCTTGATGATAAAGGCAAAGTAACCGATATCGTCGGATCCGGTCACGGTAAGGAATTTGAATCTTTCAAATCTGATTTAATGAATGGCATTTTCCCGCCATGCATCCAACAGATTGTCACTAAAGATGAAGTGGTAATAATACCGGAACCAATCAAATCCTGCCCGGGTTGTCTGCTTTCAACGAACAAATCCAACAGATTGGTTTTTTCGGTGGCTTTACGGGCGGGCGACACAACCTTCGGTATTCTGAATGTCGGATCGCGCATGTCGGAACCAAACGACGAAGAAGTCGGCCTTTTTGAAGAAGTCGCCGGAGATATCGCTTACGGTTTGAACAATATTAAACTGGAAACGAAACATCTTCTGGCGCTGGAACAGGTCAAAGAAAACGAACATAAATTTCGCCTTATCTGGGAGAAATCGGCCGATGGAATGCGACTGACGGATGCGGATGGAATTGTCCGTATGGTGAATGATGCCTATTGTAAACTTGTCGAGATGGAGAAGAAAGACCTTGAGAACAAGCCGCTTTCGATCGTCTACTCCCAAGAAATTCGGGAAAAAACTCTCCTTCACTACAAGGAGCGTTTTCAGGCTTCAAAAATCGAGACTTTTTTAGAAAGTGAAATGGTTCTGTGGAACGGTCGTAAAATCTGGCTCGAACTATCAAACTCATTTTATAAAATCGAAAATCAACCTCAACTTCTCCTGACGATATTTCATGATATTACTAAGCGAAAGACGGCGTTAAACGAAAAAGAGAAACTGCAAGCCCAGCTCCAGCAAAGCCAAAAAATGGAAGCTATCGGTCGTCTCGCCGGTGGAATCGCACACGATTTCAACAATATGCTGACAATTATTCAGGGTAACGCCCAGTTAGGGATGATGAATTCCGAGCCGGCACACCCGCTTTATCATAATTTTCAACAGATCATTAGTGCTTCGGAGAAAGCGGCCACTCTGACCCGTCAAATGCTTACTTTTAGTCGAAAGCAAACCGTTGAATTTCATCCGGTCAAACTGAATCATGTCATTGAAGACATGAATAAAATGCTCCGTCGTTTAATCGGAGAAAATATTCAGGTTGTTACCAACTTACAATCCGACCTCCGACTGATTAAAGCAGATGAAGGCTACCTCGAACAGGTTCTTATGAATCTGATCGTCAATGCCCGTGACGCCATGCCGGATGGTGGCCAGATCAATATTACCACTAAGAATATTGTACTCGATCGGTACGCCGGTAAAAACCTGCCGGAAAGTCGCTCAGGCAATTTTGTTTTACTGACTGTAGAAGATTCTGGTTGTGGTATCTGTGTAGAAAACATTGAAAAAATCTTCGAACCTTTCTTTACTACCAAAGAAAGCGGTAAAGGTACCGGGTTGGGATTGGCAATGGTCTACGGAATCGTGAAGCAACATGAAGGCTGGATCAATGTTTACAGTGAGACCGGAAAAGGAACAACCTTTAAAATCTACCTGCCGGCGCTTGCAGAGACAAAAAAAGGCCGGGAATCTGTAGAACAACAAAAATGGATCACTGACGAAAAAGGTCGGGGTGAACGGATTCTACTGGTTGAGGATGATCCGTCGGTATGTAATTTCGCGGCTTTTGTGTTGCGCGAAAACGGTTATGAAGTATTCACGGCAAGCGACGGTCAAAAAGCCGGTGAGATGTTTGATACCTATGCGGGAAATTTTAAACTGGTTCTATGCGATTTCATTCTTCCTGATAAAAACGGAATCGAAGTTGCCGACCAGATGCGACTAAAAGTAACCGATCTGCCGGTTTTACTCAGCAGTGGTTATACCGAAGAAAAGGTTACACAATCTTTAATCACCGAAAAAGGGTACCATTTCATTCAAAAACCATATTCAATCACCGATTTGCTGACAATGGTCAAAAAGATGTTAAATGACGGCAAGGTCTAATATTTATTTGATCTTTACAAAAATTTGCAGGTAACAAAGCAAACGCCGGAAAGAAAGACTTTTTGTTCAGTATTTCATTATTCGCCGATAACGGACAAATTTGAAACTCGGAGTCAAATCCAATCTACTTAATCTTATCTCATCAATAAAACTTTCTTATGTGAAACGAAACCTGAAGCGCTCATGCGACACAGGTACATTCCGCCGGGAAGCGAATTGTTTGCCATATCGGTTCCGTCCCAATAAACATCATAGATGCCCGGAGAATGACTTCGCGAAGCTAAAATCTTGACGGCTTTCCCCAGCATGTCGTACATAACAACATCCACATCGCCTCTCTGCGGCACTTCATATTGAATTCGTGTCGTCGTATTGAACGGATTCGGATAATTCTGGTGCAATTGAAATTTGGTCGGTCCGAAAACCGTTGACTGCGCTCGCCGGTAGCCAATCGTGTTAAATGGAAACGGTTTCGTCTGCGAATTGGACGCCCAGCGCCAGAGCCCGGAATTATCTACTGCGGCGAGTTTCCAGAAATATCGCGCCCCGTTTTGAAACCGGTGAACAGGATAATAGATAATAACCGAGTCCTTTTCTGAGGACTGGTCGAGAATGACTTCGGTCGTGTTGGCGACGAACGAACTATCGGATCCGTAGAAAAGATGATAAGTAACCTGACCTCCGGGATCTTTATCGATTGTGCGATCCCACGAAAATTTCACATCAACCGTGACAGAATCTTCTTCATAAAATGGCGATAGCATCAAAAATGATTTTGGCGGATCATCAATTGAATTGATCCCAAAAATCACGGCTTTCGACCATGCCGATTTCTTGCCGTCCGGATCGACCGCCATCACCTGATACTGGTAATATTTGTCTTCGGCAAGTTGCGGAAGCTGGATGCTTGTCACACCTGCTTTGGTCGTAACTTCCGCCGATTTTTTCGGTTCGCCGCTTGGGTAATATTTCACCGTGTAGGTCAGATCACGAGAGCTTTGGTTCGGATCGGGATCGCTGGACGGCAGCCAGCTGATGAGCGGTTTTCGCGTATCGACGATCATGGAATCTTTCGGTAAAAATCCTTCGATAACCTGCAACGGCGCTTCCGAAATGGCGTTTGTGATAAATGAGTTGATCGACGACCAATCCGAGCGGGCGCCATGATTGTCTTTTGCGCGAACGCGATAAAACCACTTTTGATTTTCGGCGAGCGATTTCGGGACACGGAAAAAATTTTCTCCCGGCACCGTCTCAAAACGCTCGGTCTGAGAATCGACGAACTGTGAACTTTGCGAAATCTGAAGTTCGTAAGTAAGATACATATGCAAATCCACGAAATCCGGATCTTGCGATGGTTCCCACCGGAGTTCCGGCGTCTGCGTTGCAACGATTTCGCCGTTTCTGGGAGAAAAACCGCTGACGACTGCAGTCGGTGAATTGTTGATCCGGTTGAAAGCTATGCGCGGCATTTCGTCCGGTGGCGGACTGGCAAGACTTTGCTTGTCAATCGCCATAATCCGCCAATAATACATTGTATTGTCTTTGAGTAATTCACAACCGGGAATATCCGCTAATCGAATTCCCATCACTTGATCGGCAGCCGGATTCGTTCCTTTCCACGGCACTATTTGTCCCGGCCTGATCCGGTAACTGATCAACGGCTGGATAAAATCAGTAAACTCAGACAATTCAAGAATGTAACCAACCGAATCGCCGGGATCGGGATCGGATGTTTTTTTCCACCAGAAACAGCTTTCAGGACTCAGTTCTTCCAGACTTCGAGGCGAGATAAGTTCAACAGGGCCGAACGGCGGTTCGTTGAAATGATTGACGCCGAAGGAATGAACATCCGACCAGTCCGAGCGCGCATCTTCCAGATCTATCGACCTGACTTTCCAAAAATACGTACTGTTCTCGAGCAGCGGTGTCGCGATGGCAAGTTCTGTTTTGTCATATGCGGTAGATTGAACAATGTACGTGCGCCCGGTGAAATTCTTGTCGCGGCTCAGGATAACCTGATAACTCAATCTGTCGGCGATGTCAGGATCGGTTCCTCGCGACCATTTTATAACAGGATAAAGCGTTTGGACGATGACCGAATCCGGCGCAAATCCATCGATTGGCGGCAGTGGCGGCTGATTGATTTCATCATCGAACCGAAACACAGATGTCGTCCAATCAGAAGTCGTTTTCCCGCCCCAGCCGTCAGTGACATTCACACGAAATCGGTACCATTCACCATCCTGAAATCGAGCCGATTCCGGAAAATTGGATAGTTTGACCTGAACGATGTTATCATAACTAACTTCAATACCGGACAGCAGATTCGCGCGCGCCATTTCCAGCAGAGAATCCGGCAATAAAATCTTCGCAAGAATATTCGGATTGTCTTCTTCAGAAATTAGGATTTCGCAGGAGAGTCGGTCATTCTTATCCGGGTCTTCGCCTAACTGAAAAACGAGCGGTTCCGATATTTTCAGTACAGAACGGTTGCCGGGCGAAATCAGTTTCGGTAAAGCCGGCGACTGATTTCCGCTGTTGATAATGAATTCACCGACGTTTTCACTGATTGTCTGGAGAGATGATCGATCGATCGCTGTTGCGCGCCAAAAATATTTCAAATGATTTTCCAAAACTTTCGATTCGATTTGAACCGACCGATCGACTAAATTTTTTTCAAACGCAATTACTTGAAATTCATTGTCAACGGAAATTTCCACTTTATATGTCGCCACACCATCGCCGAATTGGTCGTCCGGATCGGATGCGGCTTTCCATGATAAGTTCGGAGAAGTGGCGAATTCTTCTCCGGAAAGCGGCGAAAGCAACCGGAATTTTCCCGGCGGTTCGTTAATTCGGTTGATAAAAAATTTCAGGTATTCACTCCAAGGCGAATTTTCAACTCCGTCCCAAGCGCGCACCCACGCGTAGCACGCGGAATTTTCCGGAAGAGGCTGACGTATTTTATGATAAAGATTCATGTCCTTCGACATTAGCGGCGCAACAGTCTGATCGAAAAGAATGTTTTTACCGAGAGAGTCCGAAGTCAGTTTGATCTGGTATCGAATGCCGGACGGTTTAACCTGTTTGTCTGCCGCCGGTGTGAACTTTAGTTCCATTTCGTTTTGGCGCGAGATAAAATCTCTCGTCGTGACGATCGCCGGTTTCGCCGGAACCGAATTCATCTCAAATTCCAGCGTCGCATAGTCAGACCATTCCGCATCCGGATCTTTTGCGCGGATAGAAAACCGGTATTTCGCACCGTCCCGAATGTCGCCCAAACTGACATATTGAAAACCCGGTTGATCCATTGTCACCGTTCCGGATTCCCAGAAAACGGTATCGCCTTTGGTAAACACTTCCGACAGGATCATCTCGACGAGACATTCCGGAATCGGCTTTGAATATTGCCACTTGAATTCCAATTGATGATTGACGCACTGCCGCAAGTCTGTTTCTCCCACAAGCGTCAGGTCGATAATGGAAAACGGAACGTCGGCTCTTATTAAAACCGGGAGGAATATGAGGATCGAAAAGAAGAATGCAAAACCGATCCGCATTCTATTTTTTTTCTCACCATTTCGAACGTGAAAAATCATAACAGAGGCAATTTAATCAAATGCCCGGATAATCTCCACTTTCTGTTTTAACGTCTTAAAACTTTCAGCCAACAATCCGAAAACGTTTAAAAACGAAAAAAGTTACGACATCAGTTTCTGATATAGAGATTCCATCGCGGATTTCAGTTGCTCCGGCGTGCCACTGTTATCGATAATGAACGAAGCCAGTTCCCGTTTTTCTTCCTCCGGCATTTGGAGTTCCATGCGCCGGAGGATTTCCTCGCGGGATAGTGTTCCGCGCCGGATTGCGCGTTCCAGCCGTATTTTATACTGTGTATAAATCAGAACCGTGTGATCGAGATGATTGTCAAAACCGGATTCAAAAATCAACGGCGCATCGACAACGACCAATTCGTATTTATCATCCAGTTCTTCGAGTTTTTCACGGAATGCCGCGATCACGCGCGGATGTATAATATCATTAATGATATTCTGATTTTCCTCGCCGATGAAAGATACTTTTGCCAGTCTTTCGTTATCGATCTCTCCGTTTTTCAGTATATCCGTCCCGAAAGCGTCAATCAGTTTCTTCTTAATCTCAGGGTCGCTTTTCAGCAACTCCTTTGCAACAACATCGGCATCGAACACATAGGCGCCCTTTTCTTCCAGAAAAGACGCTGCCGCGCTTTTTCCCGCTCCCAATCCACCTGTAATGCCAACGGTCACCACTTTTTCACTAACCTCCTATCAATTCCTTTTTGATGTTTTGAAAAACTTCATCCGGAGTTCCCGTCGCCGGAATGATTCGCAGATTTCCGGATTTCTTATAAAAATCGACCAGCGGCTTGGTTTGCCGCGTATATACGTCCAATCGTCTGGTAATTGTCTCGGCTTTATCATCATCACGCTGGAACAGATCGCCGCCGCATGCATCGCACCGGCCGGTTTGTTTGGGCGGATTCGTCATCAGATTGTAAACAGCGTTGCAGTTCCGGCAGGTTCGCCGCGCTGAAAGCCGGTCGATGATCTTCCGGACATCCGCGTCGAGCAAAAGAATGGCGTCGATTTGGACTTTGTGAACTATAAATAGTTTTTCAAGACCTTCCGCCTGCGCAATCGTTCGCGGAAAACCATCCAGAATGTAGTTCACCGGCGCGTGTTTGCCGAATAATTTTTCATCGATGATTCCCAGCATGACATCGTCCGGCACCAACTCGCCTTTTGTCATGAAAGCGTTTGCCTGTTCGCCTAATTTCGTCCTGTTCTTAATCGCTTCCCTTAAAATATCGCCCGTGGAAATATGTGTCATCCCGAATGCAAGGCAGAGTTTTTGCGTTTGGGTTCCCTTCCCGACGCCGGGAGGTCCAAGGATAATCAATTTCATGTATATTCCCTCAAATTGTGTTCTATTATAGAATCATACTTCCGATTCTTAAAATAATATTCCGGCAATGCAGGCGGTGATCCACGATGCGATTGCGCCGCCAAACATGGCCTTTAGAGCGACCTTCGACAAATCTTTCCGCCGGTTCGGAGCCAGCGCGCCGATACCGCCGATCTGAATTCCGATCGATGAAAAATTCGCGAATCCACACAAAGCATACGTCGCGATAACGATGGCTTTGGGGTCGATAGCCGCGGAGGCCTTCAGTCCGGCCAGCGTGCTGTACGCGACAAATTCGTTCAAAGCCAATTTAATGCCGAGCAGGTTACCGACTTCCGCCGCACTTTGCCAGGAGACGCCCATTACCCACGCAATTGGTTTGAGAATCGTCCCGAAAAAAGTCTTGATACTGCCGGGAAACACGCCGCCGTATTCTCCGACAATGGGTGAAAAGCCGCTCGCAGTTGCATATTTTTGATAGGTTCCATGAAATAATTTTCCGTCGATCAATTTATCAAAAACGGAGAGAATCGTATCGGCTAATCCGATAAGCGCGATAAATGCGATCAGCATGGCGGCGACATTGGCGGCGAGTTTCAGGCCGTCCGTCACGCCGGACGATGCTGCCTCCAGTAGATTCGACGATTGGACCGTATCTTTAGGCAATTCAACATTGCCTGCAGTTTTTGACAATTCCGTTTCGGGATATA
>JAQUKI010000042.1 GCA_028719225.1 Fidelibacterota bacterium
AGAGCAACCCAGAAACTCCAAGCCATGCTTGCAGAGGCTTGAAAAGGAGAAATGGCCATGAAACACGACAGAAAATATGAAGAATCAACAATTCTTTACTTCTATAACGAACTATCCGATGCGGACAGGCTTGATTTTCAACAACACCTGAAATCTTGTCCGAATTGTCAGATGCGGATTGAAAGGCTCGAGAAACTTGCAGCCGCTTGCCAGAAAAGCGTTGATATAAAACCGACAGACGAGTTGCTCAATCGTCTCAATCAGCATATCATGGAAAAAATTGTGGCCGAGCCGAAAAAAGGAATCGTCAGGCGCTTACGGTATGGATGGTCAGATTTGGCGGATTCTGTTCTTGCCGCTTTTATGCGACCACAATATCAGGTCGTCACGATCGGGCTGACCTTTATCGTCGGCATTCTGGTCGGGAAAATCTGGCTTAGCACGGGCTTGAAAAATGATCCGAAAATGCTGGCAAATTTTGTGAACTACCAGACGACGATGACCGATGCGGAGAAAGCGGATTTTCAAAAAGCGATGGCTAATTACATGCTGAGCAACGGAAACGTCGAAATAGCCGACCTCAATGTTGAAATCACCGATCCGGTACAGATGAATAACGATCTTGACGGTGATGGTGTTGTTGAAGTCGCTCTGAAAGTCGAACGCGATTTCGCACTCAAGGGCGGGCTGGATGATCCGACGATTCAAAATATGCTCAGGTATTCCGCGATTCATGATCAGTCGCCGGAGCGCCGGATGAGAGCGGTAAAATTGCTTTCGCAGGCAATTCCGAGCAATGAAATCGATAACACGTTGATCGCGGTCTTGCTTCGGGATAATACCGGCGAGGTTCGCTACCGCGCGATGGAAGCGCTGGTGAAAAAAAAGGCATCGGAGCAGGTGGTTGAAGCATTCAAATCTGCCGCATTGCGGGATTCGGTTCCCACAATCCGGAAGATGGCTGTCGAGCGCTTGATCTCGGTCGGCAAGGATGAGATCGTTCCCGTTCTTGCGCTGGTTTATTCACAGGAAAAAGATGAATCCGTTCGTGTCGCAGCGAAAGAAGGACTTGATTCATTGAACCGGAAAACTAACAAAATGAACAGATAAAGGAGCGGGCATCATGAAACGATCCATTCAAATTATATTGATCGCCTTGATAGCAAGCGCGGTAGTAATTCCGCAAAGCAAAATGAAATATGATGGAACACGCTATACAGGTGAAATTGTGAAGAAGTTCGATGTCCAGAGCGGAGGCTCTCTGGATATGAGAAATATGACAGGTGATATTACCGTCGTTGGCGAACAACGGAACGACGTTGAGATTCAGGAAAAATACCGCATCGATGCATACTCGGAATCAGCCGCCGGGAAAATATTACAGGATGAAAAGGCTAATTATCTACAAAAGGGCAACAATGTTACCGTCGAAGGGACAGATCATCATTCCAGACGATATGACAGCAAATTCAACGTTAAAATTCCCGTTGCATTTAATGTGATCATTAAGACGTCTGGCGGAGACTTGTCGCTTGATAATATGCAAGGTCGCGCAAATATGCATACCAGCGGCGGTGATATCGAAATATCGGATGTTAAAGGAGAAATAAACGGTTCGACTTCCGGTGGTGATATTACAGTTGATCGAATCGTCGGCGTTACAAAAGTGACTACGTCCGGCGGTGATATAAAAATCCAGCATCATAACGGCAACCTCTGGGGAAAAACTTCAGGCGGCGACATTAATGTTAACGATCTGAAAGGCGACGGCGATGTCTTTACTTCCGGCGGAGACATAGACATTCAAGCGGCAGTCGGGAAAATCCTGAACGCCAGAACGTCCGGCGGCAACATCGGACTGATCAATATCGATGCCATAGTGGACGTCAGCACTTCCGGTGGCGATATTGTTGCCGATGAAGTGAAAAAAGATTTCAAACTCAGCACCTCCGGCGGTGACATCGAGATTAAAAAAGTCGGTGGAAAAGTAGACGCGCACACTTCGGGTGGTGATATATATGTCGGCGAGGTGTTTGGCTTTTGTAAAGTGAGCACCTCGGGTGGCGACATCGAAGTCGGAAAAGCGGGGAAAGATCTCGTTGCAACGACCTCGGGTGGCGACATTGTGATTTTGGGTGTTGTGGGATCTCTGAACGCCAGAACCTCCGGCGGAAATATTGAAGCCCGGAAACTTTATGCTTCTGGAGTAACCGACAATTCCATTACGATGGCCAGTTCGGGCGGCGATTTAATGCTTTATCTTCCGTTAAAAATCAAAGCCGTGGTCAGCGCCGAAATAGAGGTCACACATCGGCGAGACGTGGACAGCGATATTAATTCGGATTTTCCGCTGACGATCAATAAGATCGAAAAAGGATCAAGATTGCTCATTACCGGACATGGATTGATCAATGGCGGTGGCGACGATATCAAACTCAATACGAGTGACGGAAACATTAGAATTCGCAAGATAAACGGGAATTAAATATCATGGACACAAAACATCAAAAAAATCACGTTTCTCCGACAAGAGTTGTATTTCCATTGCTACTGTTTTTCGGAATGCTGCTGGCATCGGACGCACAGACCGTTCGTCATGATATTCCGCTCAAGGGCGAAAAACAACTCGATGTCGAGATCGAATTCGGCTTGGGGCGTTTGTTCCTGAAAAGTCTTCCCGACAATAATTTTGTAATGAAGTCGCAGATGACTTACTACGACAAAGAACTCAAACCGAACTTAGAGTACAAAATTCTGGGAAGTCGCGGGCGGCTTCATCTCTATACGAATGACAAGGGTAAAGATAAGCACTTCAATTTTAGACACGAGAAAGATTCGTATAACGATTCCAAAAGAAGCGTGTGGGAACTCGGGTTCAATAAGAATATTCCAACCGCGTTTGATATTGAAATGGGTTTGGGCGATGGAGAAATGGATTTTACCGATATTCGCGTCACAGACCTGAGCCTTGAATGCGGATTAAGCGATGTAAATGTTGAATTCAACAAGCGCAACAAAGAAGAAGTCAAAAATATTAACATCGAAACCGGCCTGGGAAATGTGACCGTTCGAGGTCTCGGGTTGTTAAATATGGAGCGCTTTGATGTCGAATGCGGTTTGGGATCCACGATACTCGAATTCAATGGAGATCTTCTGCGGGACGCTAAAGGCAGGATTAGTGTCGGACTCGGATCGGTCAGTGTTGAGATGCCGGATAACGTCGGCGTCGAAATTCAGGCCGAAAATTCTTTCCTGTCGTCGTTGAATCTTCGCGGATTCGATCGCATTGACAATGACATTTATCGAAGCGGTAATTGGAAAACCGCAAAAAAACGAGTGTATATCACCGTCGAAGTCGGATTGGGCAGCGTCGATTTCGATTGGATCGATTGACCCCTACGTCCCTATTAATGGGACTGCTATAGACCGAAAAGCCGGAAGAAAAACTTCCGGCTTTTTACTTTATTAAAATGGCTTTTAATAGTCTTCGCGAATGAGAAGAAGAATGGATGAATGAGAGACGATGAGATATTTTTTATTTTCAATCTCGATTTCGATGGCGGCCTTTCTCAGAAAAATCGCATAATCGCCCTCTTCGGCCTGAAGCGGGACATATCGTGGTTCGTCACTCTTTTCTTCTTCCCAAGGTTGTTCGTCCAGATCGTTGTCGAATGGAAGCGGAAATCCCGGCCCCGTCTTGACGACATATCCGCCCTGAACCTTCTCTTTTTCCTTGACGCCCGGCGGGAGATAAAGACCTGTCGGTGTTTTATTGTCGTCTGGTTCCGGGTCGATCAAAACCCGGTCGCCGATGAGAATGATTTGTTTTCCTTCTTTCATCACGGGAGGAATTTACTTGTTTTCATAACCGGTTTGCAAGACGAAATTCCGGCGCAAGTTTGTCCAACGATTTTTCATGCGACATTCTTAAGTTAGGACCGCAATTGTTTGATAAACGAAGGTGAATAAACAAATGAGTGAAGATATTTTTGATGTAGTAATTATAGGCGGCGGACCGGCCGGATTGACGGCGGGAATTTATACGGCGCGCGAGACGCTCAAGACTTTGTTGTTGGAAAAGGAGTTGACCGGCGGGTTACCGGCGAAAGTTGATATGCTTGAAAATTATCCCGGTTTTCAAGACGGAATTCTTGGAATGGAATTGATGGACAAGATGCGGGCGCAGGCGGAAAAATTCGGCGTCAATTTTGGTGAATTCGAGGACGTTAGCAAGATTGTTGACGAAGGAAAAACCTTTCGATTGATCACCGAGAATGCCGAATATATTTCCCGCGCCGTGATTATATCGACAGGCGGATTGCCACGCCCGATAGGACTCGAATCCGAACGAGCGCTGTTGGGGAAAGGCGTTTCGTATTGCGCTGTCTGCGATGGGCCGCTTTATAAAAATGCCGAACTCGTGGTTGTCGGTGGCGGCGATGCGGCTGTTCAGGAAGGAATTTACCTGACAAAATTCGCAAAAAAAGTGACGATCGTTCACCGGCGCGATCAGTTGCGCGCCCAGCCGATTCTTCAGCAACGCGCTTTCGCAAATGAAAAGATTTCATTCAAATGGGATTCGGTCGCGACTGAAATTCTCGGTAACGATCATGTCGAAGGCGTGGAAATTCGGAATGTCAAAACCAATGAAAAAAGTCGGTTTGCCGTTGACGGTGTTTTTGTGTTTATCGGCTGGACACCCAATACGGCATTCGTTAAAGATTTGTTGAAGTTAGATGGCAGCGGTCACATCATCACCGACGAGAATATGGAAACATCCGTGAAAGGAATTTTCGCGATTGGCGACGTGCGGTCAAAAAAATATAGGCAAATTGCGAACGCGGTCGGTGACGGCGCAATCGGCGCGCTCGCCGTTTCGGATTATCTTGCCGGTATCTTATAATAGACGCACTGCGCGATTAATTAAAAGGGGATTCATCATGCTTCGATATCATCGAAAAATGTTCATTATCACCTGTCTTTTTCTGGCATTTTGGGGTAAAGAAGGTTTCTCTGAAGAATGCACAACCGGTTCGTTTTCCGGTGAGGTAACGAATAGCGGAGGCCCGATCCTCTGGAAAAATCGCGACTCGAGTTTTAAAGACAATGAAGCGGTATTTTTCTCTCATGGCGGAACACAGTTTATCGGGATCATCAACGCTGATGATACGACACAGGTTTGGGCTGGTGTGAACAACCACGGATTCGCGATCATGAATGCCGAATCTCGCGACATGGCGGTTCCCGGCGAAGAGACGCTTTATGATGATGAAGGCGTCTTGATGAAAACGGCGCTTATTCAATGCAAAACGGTTGAGGATTTTGAAAACCTCTTGAAAAATACAAACGAAACCGGCAGAGCCGTCACGAGCAATTTCGGTGTAATCGATGCGCTGGGAAACGCGGCCTATTTTGAGACGGGAAACCATGAATACTTTCGTTTCGACGCAAAAGACGCGGACGAAAAATTTCTCATTCGCGCCAACTTTGCTTATAAGGCACGTTCCGAAGAGGGTTACGGCAAGCTGCGCCACGACCGGGCGTTCGGACTGGCAAACGAAATGGCGGCCGCAGATCGCCTGAATGCTCAAAACATGATCTTGGAAATAACACGCGATTTTTCATTACCAAAACCCGGTATAATTACGATAAGTGATTACCAAAAAACAGTTGATACGATCAACCGATATCGCACCGTTGCTGCGGCAGTTTTTGGCGGTGTCCGGCTTGGTGAAGATCCGCAATTGACAACCTTCTGGTGCACATTGGGCGAGCCGGCAGTCTCGATTTCGGTTCCGCTCTGGGTGAAAGCGGGGCGTGTTCCTGTTTTGATGGATTCAGTGAGATTCTCGCAGATAAATAAAGAATTTCAGCGCTTAAAATCTGAAGCATATGCCCATTCTTTTATGTTAAACACGTCCGATTATTCTGACTCAACATTGACCAACACAATTTGTGTTGTGACCTGTCAAAATACTCAGAGCAGACTCGATGTTGTCCAAAGAGAAATTTTTCGTCAGACCCAGAAGCGTCTGAAAAAATGGCGGAAGCATTCGCCCTCTTCCGAAGAAGTTTCGGCATTTCAGGAAAAAATGGTGATGATGGCCTATCGCGCCGCTAAAGAGATAAAGACGCGATAGGATTTTTAAAAATGATTCATCGAGAGTGAAATCATGAAAGATTGGAAGGGTGATTTTTCCGATGATTATCGCTAAATTCGCACCGATTGATTGACAGTTCATTTTCAGGAGAAACAATGAAACGATTCTTAGTTACACTTGCCGTTCTATTATTGCTCATTTCCGGTTGTGTTTTGCCGCCGAAATCCGCTCAGGAAAAATCGACGGCGCCAGTCATCGCATCAACAGAAACGCGAAACGATCTTCTTCCGCTCGACTCGACGATCACAAAAAAGACGATGAAAAACGGGTTGACCTACTATATCCGGACAAATGCCAAGCCGGAAAAACGCGCCGAATTGCGATTGGTCGTCAACGCCGGTTCCGTTTTGGAAGACGACGATCAGCAGGGTTTGGCGCATTTCGTCGAACACATGTCGTTCAACGGATCGAAGCATTTCCAGAAAAACGAACTGATCAGTTACCTCGAATCGATTGGAATGCGCTTCGGGCCGAACCTGAACGCCTACACGAGCTTCGATGAAACGGTTTATATGCTTCAGGTTCCGACGGACAATGACACGACGATCGAGAAAGCGGTCCAGATTTTACAGGATTGGGCACAATTCCTGAGCCTCGAAGACACTGACATTGACAAAGAGCGCGGCGTCATTCGGGAAGAGTGGCGGCTGGATCGCGGCGCCGACGCGCGGATGCGTGACAAACAATTCCCGGTTCTATTCACGAATTCCCGCTACGCGACAAGGCTTCCAATCGGCCAGGTCGCCGTCATCGATTCGTTCAAATATGAAACACTGAGGAAATACTATCGCAATTGGTATCGCCCGAACCTCATGGCGGTCATTGTGGTCGGCGATTTCGAGAAAGACAAGATTGAAACGCTGATCCAAAAATATTTTTCACAGCTGGCGAATCCGAAATCCGCGCCCAAGCGTGAAAACTTTCCGGTTCCAGACACACCCGGAACGCTGTTTTCTATCGAGACCGATCCCGAAGCGACAAGCACCTCAATCGAGATGTATTACAAACTGAAGAAAACGGAGCAAGGAACCGAGCGCGATTTTCGGCAATCACTCGTCGAGGCGCTTTTCAACAGCCTTTTCAACAAGCGGTTAGACGAACTCACGCGGAAGGCGGAGCCTCCGTTCCTGCAGGGTTATTCTGCGAAAGGCAGATTTATTCGGACGCGCGATTTCTATGTATTGGGCGCGATGGTCGAAGAGAATGGCGTCGAAAAAGGAATGACGGCGCTGTTAACCGAAGCGAAACGCATCCGCCAGTTTGGGTTTACCCGATCGGAATTGGAACGAAACAAGATCGAGATGCAAAGAGGCATCGAACAGGCTTTCCGGGAAAAAGATAAGACGAAATCAGCAAATCTGGTTTCGGAGTACATCCGGAATTTTCTGGTGGACGAGCCCGTTCCCGGTATCGAAAAAGAACGTGAATTGTATCAAAAATTCCTTCCGACGATTCAATTGCAGGAAGTCAATAAACTCGGCGCGGAATGGATGACCGAATCGAATTGCGTCATTTTGATCTCTTCGCCCGATAAAGAAGGCGTCAAAGTTCCGACCGAAAGTCATCTCATCGCGTTAAAGGATTCGATTGAAAAATCACTGCTGACCGCATACGACGATAAATTTTCCGACGAACCGCTTCTTGCTACACCGCCGATCAAAGGAAAGATCATTGCCGAATCGAAGAACGAAAAACTCGGGACGACGGAACTGAAACTTTCCAACAATATTGAGGTCATTCTCAAGCCGACGACTTTCAGGAATGATGAGATTTTGGTCGCGGCGATCAGTCCGGGCGGGAATTCGCTGGTTCCGGATTCGGATTTTGTTTCTGCATTGACAGCCGTTCCGGTCATTCGGCAAAGCGGTCTATCGAAATTTTCAAAGATCGAACTCAACAAGAAACTCGCCGGGAAAGTCGTGAGCGTCAATCCGAGCATCGGCGAAACGTATGAAAGTATTTCCGCTTCAGCATCGCCGGAAGACATCGAGACGATGTTCCAAATGCTTTATCTTTTTTTCACGGATGTCCGGCAGGATTCGTCGGCTTATCTCGCGTATCGGGCGATGCTTAAAACCAATCTTGAAAGCCGGAACCTCGATCCGGGAATGGCTTTTCAGGATACGATCAATGTTATCCTGAATCAACATCATTTCCGCGCGCGTCCATGGTCGCTGAATATGATGCAGGAAATGAATTTTAACAAGTCGCTGAAAATTTTCCGCGAGCGATTTGCCGATGCGAGCGATTTTACATTTGTGATAATCGGGAATTTCGATGTCGAGTTGATGAAACCATTGTTGGAAACCTATCTTGCATCGCTCCCCGCCTTGAATCGTAACGAATCCTGGAAAGATGTCGGCATTCGTTCCCCGAAAGGAATCGTCACACAGGAAGTTCAGAAAGGTATCGAGAACAAGGGCGCCGTTCACATTTCAATACCCGGTTCGTTAAAATGGTCGGTCGAGAACCGATTTAATGCGCAGGCGGTTTCCGGTTATCTGAATATCAAACTTCGAGAAGCGGTTCGTGAAGAAAAAGGCGGCACATACGGAATCAGTGTTCAGACATCGATTTCCCATTATCCGATTCCCGAATACGATATTGTCATCGAGTTCGGTTGCGATCCGGCGCGCGCCGATGAGCTCACAGCGATAATCTTTGAGCAGATCGATAGTCTTAAAAATGTCGGTCCCGCTGAATCCTATGTTGCAAAGCTGAAAGAGATGTACACGCGTGATTATGAAGTGAACATCAAGGAAAACAAGTTTTGGCTTAACAATCTGCAGTTTTGTGCCTTTCACAAAGAAGATCCGGAAATGGTGTTAACGTATCCAAAGTTGGTGGAAAACCTGACCCGGCAGAGTCTTCAAAAAGTCGCGAAAACTTATCTGGATACGACGAATTACGTAAAGGTCGTTCTCCTTCCGGAGAAAAAGTAACAGCTGCCGGAGCCAATCGGAATGTTGAGAGTTTTGGGATATATTTCGCGATGGATTATAGGCTTTTCGTATTTCTTTGTCGTAGCATGTTATATCGTCATCGGTCTGCTGTTTTACAAACCGCAGCAGTTGTATGTTTTGCTCAGCCCGATCTGCCGGATGATGCTTCGGTCGGTCGGGGTGCGTGTTCGGTTTACCGGCCGTAACAACGTCAATGCCAAGAAATCATACCTGATCGTCGTCAATCACGAAAGCCTCTTCGATCCGTTTATTTGTGTTGGTTATATTCCGATGTATTTTGTGGCGGTAGAACTGGCCGAGCAGTTTTCATGGCCTATCTGGGGAAAACTGACGACGCTTTGGGGAAACATTCCGTTAGATCGGCAAAATTTAACGGCAGCGATGCCGGGCTTGAACGCGGCGGAAGATGCTTTAAGGAATGGAAAATCGATCATCATCTTTCCCGAAGGCGGCAGAACAACGACCGGTGAAATGAGAGAGTTTAAAAAAGGGGCATTTTATCTGGCGCTCAAGACGAAAGCAGACATTTTACCAATTGCAATAAACGGCCTGTACAAAGCCAAAACGCGTGGCGATTGGCGCGTTCGCTCCGCGAAAGTCACATTCAATATCGGGAAACCGATCGGATACGACGATTATCACGATCTTTCTGTTGGTGAGTTACGGGATTTGATGCGCGAAAAAATACTGAATCTGAAGACTCAATCCGATGAAATTTAAACGGCCGCCAGTGCGAATTTGGTTCTTGAGAATTTTTTAAAATTGATTATATTTCAACCATGAAAAAAACAGACTTTTCGTATTTAGGCGAGAGAAAGAAAATTCTCTATGAACAGATGGCGAGATCCTATCGATCTCAGGATCGACAGAAGCACATTGATTGGGTCCCGTTTAAAGAACGGTTGATCGACAGCCGTATCACATTGATTTCCGTCGCCGGTGCGTACACATCGGATCAGAAACCGTTTACCGCCGAAGGCAAAGAGCAGGATTATGAGCCGCGCGAAATCAATCTCGGCGTCACCAAAGAAAACCTCAATTTTACTTCGCTTGACTGGGAACAGAGCGAAGTAAAAAAAGACTTTAACGTCGTCCTGCCGATCGAGCGGTTGGTACTTCTTCAGAAAGAGGGAATGATCGGCAAGATTAATGAACCCGTTTACAGCTTTTCGGGACATAACGCCAATAAAAAATTCCTGATGAAATATGTGTGTCATACGGCTGAAAAAATCAAGGCATCAGAAAGCAATGGCGTTTTAATCGTTCCGTGCTCGCCGCGTACCAGTGAAACCGCCTGTCTGATTGCTTCGGAGATTGAAAGAAGAGGCATTTCGACCGTTATGCTGACGCTATTTTACGAACAGGCATTGATCATGGCGCCGCCGCGATGCGCATTTGTGAATTTTCCTTTTGGCAGACCGTTCGGAAGAGCCGATCATGTCACACTCCACACCGCGGTTCTCCGAGACACATTGCGGTTATTGGAGAAAACGAAGATACCCGGTGAAGTTCTGGGTCTGAATTTTGTTTGGTCTTTCGGAGAAATTCCCGTCTGATACAATCGGACTTTGCCGATGCATTAGGCGGCTTGATAAAAGTCACTCTCTTTGTGAAATGATGATCCGATCCCTTGCGAAAACTCTCGCAAACACTCGAGTATTTGGGCAAATTGTGTTTTAATAAGTTTAGAATCGATATGCGGCTGAAAATCGGGTTCAGAATTGGAAAATGGTTGGTCGTAGCATCCGGCGTTTTTATCACCATTGTCTGCCTGCCGGGAAATCTACCGGCGCAACAACCGCAGAGATCGAATCAATCGGAGGTGAATATCATGATGAACAATGTGCATTGGTTGGGAAACTCGGCGATCAAGATCACGGGGAAAAAGCTGATTTACATCGATCCTTTTAAAATTTCCAGCGGCGAGCCTGCGGGTATTATTTTTATCACGCACGATCATTATGACCATCTTTCAATGGAAGACATCCGGAAAATTCGGACAGACAGAACCATCATGGTCGTACCGGAATCATCGGAAAAAATGTTCGGGAAGAATGTGCGCGGCGTCTTACCGGGTATGAAATTCAAGATTGATGACGTCGAGATTACCGTCGTCCCGGCTTACAATATTGGAAAACGCTTTCATCCGAAAGAAAAGCAATATGTCGGTTATGTGATTAAAACCGGCGGTGACACGTATTATCATGCCGGCGATACGGATTTTATTCCGGAAATGAATGACATCAAGACAGATGTTGCGTTTTTACCGATTGGCGGGACCTATACAATGAATGCGGAAGAGGCCGCACGGGCGGCCAACATCATCAAGCCGAAAGTTGCGGTTCCGATTCATTACGGCACGACGGTCGGCACACTAAAAGATATTGAGGAATTCAAGAAACTTTGCAAGGTAAATGTCGTTATTCCGAAAAAGGAATAACGAAAATTCTGATTTAACCGTGAAAAAAGAGGCGCAAGAAGGAGTTTTTTAAATTCACCCCGATTTACTCGTTACTTATTCTACAGAATCCTACCAAATCAACCTAATCTACATAATTAACCAATTCCGGGAAATTTCGATACGAGCAGTTCCGCGTTGAGAATCGCTCCACCCGCCGCGCCGCGAATCGTGTTATGCGAAAGGACGACGAATTTATAATCGAGGATTGGACATTCCCGCAATCGTCCGACGCTGACCGTCATCCCATTACCCAGCATTCGGTGAAGTTTCGGTTGTGGCGCGTCGTCTTCTGAAAAGTAATGGATCGGCTGTTTGGGAGCGGAAGGAAGATTCAAATATTGCGGCTCGGCGGAAAAGCGATCCCATGCGCCGATGATTTCCTGTGCCGAAGGTTTTTTCCGAAACTTGACAGAGACACATTCGGTGTGTCCGTCGGTTACGGCAATGCGGTTGCATGCGGCGCTGATCTTGAAATTTGCCGGCTCGAAATGATTCTCATTCAGGCGGCCGAGAATTTTCAGCGGCTCGCTTTCTACCTTTTCCTCTTCATTTCGGATTACCGGGATCATATTGTCGATAATATCGAGACTCGCGACGCCCGGGTAACCCGCCCCGGAAATTGCCTGCATCGTCACGACATTGAGGGCTTCCAGACCAAATAAATCGTTCAGCGGTTTCAGCGCCAGAACCAGGCCGGTCGTGGCACAATTCGGATTCGTGATAATCGCGCCTTTGCCGTATTGCTGGGTGCGAATCAGTGCGAGATGGTCGGGATTGACCTCGGGAATCAGAAGAGGAACATCGCTATCGAACCGGTGATTTTTGGAATTACTGACGACGATATATCCGGCTTTGGCAAATTCGGTTTCGATCTTGCCTGCAACGCTTGCGTCCAGTCCGGAAAAAACGATCCGGCAAGGCAAATTCGGTGTACAATCGCTCACCGGCAGGTCGGCGATTTTCTCCGGAATCGGTGACGACATGAACCAGTGTGCGGCATCGCGATAGGATTTTCCCGCAGACCGTTCCGACGCCGCAAGCGCAGTGATTTCAAACCATGGATGTTCGGCGAGCAATTCGATGAATTTCTGTCCGACGCTTCCCGTTGAGCCGAGTATTCCGACCGGAATTTTGGATGTAATTTGATTCTTGTGAGTCATGATATTTCCCGTTAAGATTTCTGGAAAAATGCCTGATGAATCGCATTGACGGCAGTTGTCAAATGCGGCTCTTTGACGATGAAGTAAGTGGCCACGTCGGACGCGCCCATAGAAATCATCTCGATATTGATCTGCTTGCGGGCGACGGCGTTGAAGATTTTGGCAGCCAACCCCGGCGTGCGTTTCAAGCCCGCACCGACAACTGCGATAACCACGTCGTCGTCGCTGTGTTCGATCGAATCGATGATGCCGTTGCCCAGCGTTTTCAGCGCGCGATGGCCGATCTCCGAATCTTTCCGGTCGATGAGCAGATTGATGCATGTCTGCGACGTGATGATCGAGTAAATATTGACGCCGCAATCCGAGAGACGACTGCCGATTTCCGAAATCACGCCCGGTTTGTAACCAACGCCAGCGCCTTTGATCTTCAAAACGGCAATCCCTTCATTGTAGGTGACGCTCTTGACGACGGTCTGTTTGACGTGTTCGTCTGCGCCGATTTCGGTTCCCGCCAACGACGGGTGATAAATATTCCGGATAACGAGCGGAATGGACTCCGCAATCAGCGGCTCGACGGTTCGCGGATGTAGAATTTTCGCGCCGAAATATGACAGTTCGGCGGCTTCATAATACGAAAGTTTGTCGATCGGCGCGGCGGACGGAACGATTTTCGGATCGGCGCTCATGAAACCGTCCACATCCTTCCAGATTTCAAGGCAATCGGCGCGCAGCCCGTAGGCAATGACGGCGGCGCTGTAATCGGAACTGTTGCGCCCGAACAATGTCACCTTTCCTTCCCTGTTGCATCCGAAAAAACCGGTGATGATCGGCAGGACGCCGCTCTCGATAAGCGGCTGGATCTTCGCCTGTAAATTTTCTCGCGCCAGCGATAGCATTGCCGTCGCGTTTAAAAAGGAATCGTCGGTTACGATGCCGATGCGGTCGGATTCGAAGGCTTGCGCCGAAACGCTGCGGGTTTTCAGAATTCCTTCCATGAGAATGACGGACATCCGCTCTCCGAAACTGAGGATCAGTGCGTGATTTTTAGGCGTGAGCTCTTCGGTATAAGCAATGCCATACAACAAACGTTCGAGTTTTTGAAGTCGTTTATCTAAAACAGTTTTTGTTTCGGTCGCCTGCTTTTCGTCGGCAACGCAACCATCAACCAAATCAAAATGGCGTTTGCGGATTTCGGAAATCGAGTTGGAAATGGAGGCCTCATCCTGACGCGCCATTCGGATCGCCGATTCCAAAAAGTCCGTCATGCCGTAAATTGCGGACAGCACAAGCGCCTTCCGGTCTGCTTCGGCAAGAATTATTTCTAAAGTCTCATTAAACGATTGGCGGTCTTTCAAACTGGCGCCGCCGAATTTCAGCGTCTTCATTCCATTTCCTTCATTTGGCAATTAGTCGGTCATCGACTTCAACGCGGCAAATTTCCGGCATTTCACCCGCAAATCCAATATAGTCGTCAATAATCACGAGACATCCCGAAATCCCGAATGACAGAACTTCATTCATCGCCGATTTGATTTTAGGCGCATTCTTGACTTGAATCCGGTTTCCGAGCGCGGTTGCTGCCGCATCTGCCAGAACCGGATCGTCGGCGATCGTCACCGCTGCGTGTGCGCGTCCGAAACTGAGAGAATGACCGATGATTCCGGACGATGTGCAAACGCCGAGAATTTTATCGCGCGGCGGAATCCTAAAGCCGATGTTTTTAATCGGAGAATCACCGGTGAAAATGCCCACCATAACCGGTCGATCGTTGATTAACGCGATGTCGCCGCCGTTATCGAAAATGGCGTGACGGCATCCGGCGTTTTGCATCGCCAGAACCGCGTACCTGGCAATCGCGCCCGCCACCGCTGCCATTGGCCCGACGCCGCAAGCCGCAGACAGATTTGCCATTTCGCGGACGATTTCGGGAGCATCGTCAGGAACGCGGTATGGCTCAAGCGTCGTTTGAAAAACAGGGAAGCGGGCAATAAAGCGTTCGATTTCCGCGCGTCTGTTGGCAATTTCTGCTTCGGCAATTGGAATAAAACGTTCCTCCGCCGTGATCATTGCGATCGTTTCCTGATTCTGAAGGCGAAGGGTTTGGATCAATGGCGTAACCTGCAGTTTCTATTCAAAACAACCGACGGAGCAAATCTTTACGCAGGTGCGGCAATGTGTGCATTTTTCGGGATCGATTCTAATGAAGTTTTCTGCGTCTTTGGAAATCGCCTCGTGCGGACATTGCGCGATACAGAGATCACAGTGGATACACCGTTCATGATCGATCAGAATGGTATCGCGATGACGATCTTTTTCCCGCGAAGCGACGACTTTTTCAGGCTGGCGAAGCATCAGCGGTCGGACAGTACCCGAAGTCGAAAGCGGTTCGACGGCCTGCGTCACGGTAAACTCGCCGCGTTCGATCCATTGTCTGAGCGTGTCGGCGATCTTTCGCGCCATAAACAGGCTGGAAATCGAGGCCGTCCGGATTTTCCTGCCGTTGATTTCGACGAATCCCGACTTCAATTCCTGATAACTGACTCCGGTTTTCAGCGCAGGACGGGTGAGTTGCGGAATG
>JAQUKI010000043.1 GCA_028719225.1 Fidelibacterota bacterium
AACAATGGTGCTTCCTTCTGTCCGACAAAAATATTCGCAGTACACGAAAGCGTCTCGGCTCCGCTCGTTCCCATTGTCCATTGCATGAAACGCGACATCCACCGTACAATCATCTGCATTACGCCAAGATGATAAAGGATCGCCATGAATGAGGCAAAGAAAATGATGACCGGCAGAACGCTGAATCCGAATTGCATTCCGAAACCCGGCCATGTCTGAGAATTTGGGAAAAAATATTTGTCCAACGCCAAATTCCCGAAAAGGAACTCCGCGCCGTATGTCGCCAAACCAAGAAAACGTTCGACTATATGACTGAGCCATGCAAAGATTACCTCTCCTGTGTAATCGTTCGTAAAAAACCACGCGAAGCCAGATGTCATAAAAGCCAGGGAGACATATTTATTAACAACATGGATTTTCAGGATGGATTTGACGATCATTGCAATAAATATGATCACGATTGTCCAGCCGAGAATCCCGAGAGCGGAAATGCAATAGAACGCTAAAACCGCGGCTATCGAATATGTAACGACCAAAACCGTTTTCCCGATCTGTTGTTTCCGATCGCCCGCCAGATTGATATCGTCCTTGAAAATATAGATTACGATCATCATCAAAAAAATGAACATGCAGGAGAAAGAAAGCGCGGGCTTGCCGAGAATCACCGCCGCGAAAAGGACTTGAAGAAATAAACCCCAGATAATAATCCGCGGCTTGATTTTCTTACGGTTGTTTGACATAATGAAGGAAATGCCGAGTAATACGATGATTCCGAGAATTCCGATAAATCTCATTTTTCTTTCCTTTTTACATTGACTTGGTGAATCAGATGATGCCGTTCAAAATTATTTTCCAGTATGGATCGTCATTCCTTCGGAGGTTCGAAACAGGCACGGCAGCGCGCTTCGTAGGCGTCAGTCGCTCCCAATAAAACCCGTTCGCTGGATTTTGTCAGACGTTGCGTATAATTGGCCGGATTACCGCACTGCATGCAGATCGCCAGCGTTTTTGTAATGTACTCAGCTTCGCAAAGAAGTTGCGGAATCGGTTCGAACGGTTCGCCGCGATAATCTTTATCGAGACCGGCAACGATGATGCGCCGCCCCATTTCCGCTAATTTCCGGCAAACGCCGATCAAAGTGTTGTCAAAAAATTGCGCCTCATCGATTCCCAGCACCTGCGCGTCGCCAGCCAGCCGAAGAATGTCTTCCGCTTTCTCAACCGTCAGCGACGGGATTCTCTGCTGATTGTGGGAAACGATATGATCTTGACTGTATCGAACGTCGATTTTTGGTTTGAAGATCGACACGCGTTGCTTAGCGATCTGGGCGCGACGAAGGCGCCGAATCAGTTCTTCCGTTTTACCTGAAAACATGCTCCCGCAAATGACTTCGATCCAACCGCTCTGTTTTCCGGTAACCGCTACGACTTCTTCCATTTCCATTGGGATTCCGCGAATAGTTTTGTCATTCATCATAATCGACGTCTAATTTTTACTTTTTCCTTTATAAAAACAATTGATTTTTTCATTCGTCCATGTGGGCGCGTGAAAGTCACGGCATCTTTCTTTCAGTCTCTGAATTGAGTAAGCGGAGCAGTGATTTCACTTTCGTCTTGAATAGATCGACGGCCACGGTGTTGTGTCCGCCTTCCGGTATGATGATATCGGCATACTGCTTTGTCGGTTCGATGAATTGCTCGTGCATCGGACGTACGGTTCCCAGATATTGGTCGATGACCGACTCGAGTGACCGCTCTCTTTGCTTGATGTCGCGAACCAACCGGCGGATGAACCGGATGTCCGCCGCAGTCTCGATATAAACTTTTATATCCATCATATGCCGTAATTCCGGGTCAAATAGTACCATGATACCTTCGAGAACGATGATTTTCTGGCCGGAAACGGAAATCGTTTCCACCGCCCGTGTATGCGTTTTATAATCATAAATCGGAACTTCGACGCATTCACCACTCAGAATGGATTTCATCTGATTCTTCAATAGATCGAAGTCGTAAGATTCCGGATGGTCAAAGTTATGATGGCTCCGCGCATCCATAGGAATCTGGCTCAGATCGTGGTAATAAGAATCCTGTTCGATAATTACAACTTGGCGAGGATCGAAGTCCCGGACAATATTTTTTGCCATCGACGTTTTCCCGGAACCGGTTCCACCCGCCACGCCAATTAAAATTGCATTTCTATTCATCTCATTTTCTCAATTTTTTCTCATCAAACGGATCTGGTAACAGAACCGATGAAATATAACACTTTTCTTTTCCATCTGCATCTATTATGTAAATGGGAATTTCACCGCATAATTCCCAGATGACCTGTCTGCAGGCGCCGCATGGCGTCGCACCGTTTTTCGACCAGACAGCCAACGCGCGGAATTTTCTCAAGCCTTTTGCTATTGCCGCAGTTAGCGCATTCCGTTCCGCACAGATGCTCAAGCCATATGTACTTGATTCGACGTTACAGGCGCTGAAAATCTGGCCATCTTCCGCCAGCACCGCCGCGCCGACCGGATAATGTGAATAAGGCGAATAGGATGCTTTCGCCGCCTCTCTCGCCGCTTTCTTTAATAATTCCGATTCAACTGCTTCCATAACCGTTTCCTTTCGTAAGGTTCCATCCCTAACAACAGTGCGATTCCGGAAATGAATCCTCCGATATGAGCAAACCACGCGACCCCGCCCTGCTGGCGGAAACTCAACGCTCCGAGACCATTGCTCAACTGAATCGCAAACCAAATTCCCAGCACATAAACCGCCGGGATCCAAAATCGTTGAAAAAAGATGACAAACCAAAAAAGTACCTGAATTTTAGCGCGCGGATACCGGATCAAATAAGCGCCGAGAATACCGGAGATCGCGCCACTCGCCCCGATGATCGGCGCTTCTGATGCCGGATTGATCATCACCTGTGTCAATGAAGCCATGATTCCGCACACCAAATAGAAAATAAAAAACTTGAAATGCCCGAGTGTACTTTCAATATTATCGCCGAAAATCCACAGATATAACATGTTCCCGCCGAGATGCGCTACTCCTCCATGCAAAAATAGAGAAGTGAAAAACGGTATCAGCGATGCTAAAATTCCATTCCGGAAAAGTTGAGCCGGAACAACGCCATACCTCCCGAACCACTCCGCATAAGATCCGTTCGGTAACATCACCTGATTAATAAATACAAAAACGTTCATCGCTATTAAAAAATACACGACATACGGTTTTTTTAATCTCAGTGTCGAGTCACGGGTCGGGATGAACATATCTGTTATTGTCCGGAAATAATAGTGAATTCACTGACCGCAGTCGATATATTTCCGGCGCGGTCGGTTGCGGTAATTCTGATCTGATGTTTGCCGGGTTTCAGCGGTTGCCGGAGCCGGTAACGCAAGGTTTTCTTGATCCCGCAATACTCGGCAATGATCGGCATTTCATCCAACCTAACCTGAATGGATAAGTCGTCACGAATTCCCGAAAGCGCATCCGAAATGTATGCCTTAAGCCAATTGACGGACGATGAACGGAATCGACCGCCGTTTCCCGGGAATATATTTTTAATCACAGGAGATATTTGATCTCTCATCAAACAAAAATCGCCCAACTTCCGTGAATAAGCGCGAATCACATCGCGTTTGAGATCGGGTTCATTTCCTAAAAACGACCATCTGCCGTCGCGCCATTGGTAAACGCCGTATTGCTCGATTTTTTCTACATATGCCGGAAATTTGAACTCAATCCAGATCGAATCCTGAAGCGGCTCGGACTCTGGATAAGTGCGGTAGACTTTCGATACCTGATTTCCATTCTTCCTCGATGTGGCCGAAACTGTATCTACCCAGCAAAGTAACGTGTCATAAACGGAACCGGGTACAAATGAAGTCTGAAATAGCATATCCGCGGAAGTCATCGAGCCGCCGATTTTCGGATCGATACATTTCAGACGAACCGGCTTTCGGTAAACCGTCAACGGTTCCGACGGAATCCGGATTTCATACGTATGAACATCTTTCCACATGGCAAACGACGCTGGCGCGGTAACGAAATCGACAGGCGTTTCCTGATAAAGTTCCATCTGACGGAATTCACTGTTCGTTTGCAGGAAAAAGGCCGGATATAAGCGCGGGGCATGCCGGAACGTCAAATGGCAGACGAAACTCTCGGGATATTCAACATATTCAAAAGATATCTTTGGGCTCTTTTCCGGCTCTTCCCCGACATTGATAAAAACGGGAGGAATTTCGTTACCGGCGCTGATCCGAAGATTTTCCTCGCGCGTATTTCCTTTCGCAATCGTCAGAATCTCATTCGATCCGTCAGTTTCCGTTTTAACAATCTTCGCAGGTTGAACAGGATTTCCGTATTTCGTTACCCATTGTGCGCTCCAGCGGTTTGGCAAAGTCCACGACGGTTTCTCAAATGTTAGTTGAAAACCGTTGTTTGTTGATTTAAACTTTGGATATGCAAGTTTTCGTTCCGTCGTTGATTCGATCACGAAATTCAGACTCGATGTGTTTCCGCGATGATCGTACACTTCTATTCTGACGGTATAAAATCCGGGCGAAAAATTCAGAACTCCGGTTCCGGGTGAAAGCCGATATAACGGAAGTGATTTTGCCGAAGGATGAATCCATAGTCGGTTGAAATTGCCGTTGCCGTTTTCCAGAAAATAACTATCTCTGTCCAGATCGACCAAACGCGTCTCGTTAAAACTGAAAAGATCGTATTGAACGACAAACTGCAGGCTGTCATCCACCAGCATACGAATGCCGTACGGCGCATATTTGTTCGCTAAGCCTTTTATCGTATCGAACGTTTTCAGGGCGATTCCGACTTCACCGGCGACACGAATCGTATCCCTCACCGTATAATTCTTTTTCTCCTTGAAATAGGCGGGAAAAGTTTTCAGGCGAGGACTATCATCGATCCGTGACCGAACGTCTAAAGGTATAACTGCCAATTCCCGAATCGTCGGAATCGTATAATCCACAACTTCGGGAACGAAATTGAACGGATTCATCGGCCTTTCCTGCGCATCCCGAACCTCGAAATGCAGATGTGGCGTGATAGTCCCAGTATTTCCGGAAAAAGCCAGCGTGTCGCCTTTCCGAACGAGAATGACATTTTCGCCCGGATAGAAATCGACTGCAAATCGATTCAGTCGATTCTGTTCGATCTCCACAAAATTCAGAATCCGATCGGAGAATTCATCCAAATGTCCATAGACGGCGAAGTTGCCGTCGCGAAGTTTAAGATACAATGCTTTCCCGAAACCAATATGCGACACGCGAAGACGCCAAACATATCCGTCATCTACTGCGATAACCGGATAGCCGGTGGAATGATTCGTCTTGATGTCTATTCCCGAGTGAAAATGTCTATATCGATGTTCGCCAAATGTCGCACTGACCAGCCTGCCATATGGCAAAGGCCAGAGATATTCCTGTCCAAAACTTTGCGAACAGACACCTATCAGAAGAAAGAATGAAATGAATGTTTTTTTCATCAACACAATCACACTTGACACGGGCGAAAGTTTACCGCCTGAACATATAATTTTCCAAATGAATTCCGCAGGACTTTTATAAATGAACAGAAATCCTCATGATGGTTTGGACACCCGTTCCGGATTGTAAATGACGGACTTATTTCGTCCGGTCCGCTTGGCTTCGTAAAGTGCGCGGTCTGCGGCTTCGATCAACGAATTCTTGTCAGGCATCGATTCCGAATCGTATTGGGCGATACCGAGTGAAACCGTTGCTTTAGTCTGATTGTTTTCTTTGGCAATGAGTGTTCCGGCAATGATAAGGCGGATTTTTTCGGCGACATAATAAGCGGCGTGAAGGGTCGATTCCGGTAAAAGAACGACAAACTCTTCACCACCGTAACGGGCATAAATATCGTGAACGCGCAGTTGACTGCGCAGAATCCGCCCGATCGCTTTCAACACTTCATCACCGAATAGATGACCGAATGTGTCGTTGACATTTTTAAACAGATCGATGTCCATCATGATGCAGGATAGATTTTCATGATGGCGTTTCGTCCGCGAAAATTCCTGCTCCAACCTGTACTCGAAATGCCGCCGGTTCGGAATGCCGGTCAAAGCGTCCATCGTTGAAAGCGTTTCGAGGCGCAGATTGGCTTCGGCGAGTTCTTTCGTGCGTTCATTGACCCGGGAATCGAGAAGCATATTGACGGATTCCATCTCGTTTCGAGCGGATTTCAGTTCCGCGATCGCCGTTTCGAGTTGATCGTTTTTTGTTTCGATTTGCTTCCAAACCGAATCCAAAAGCGTCGCGAGACGCCGGACAGGTTCCGGATTTCCCACGCGCATGAAAGGGGCGAATTCATCCCCGAAATACTTACCTCCGGCAACTTTTTCAAGAACGCTCACCAAATCTGACAAAATTTCGGTTGAATTTTCCTTCATGCCGCTCCTTTCTTTTTCGATACGTGTTTTGACGAGTCTTTAACTAAAGGAACAAAGCGCACCGGCAGGATTTTTTCCTTCCGAATGCTGTCTTTTTCTTTTTGAACAAGCACCAAATACTGTGTCCGGTCGCGATTGCCGACTGGGATGATCATCCGCCCGCCGATCGCTAACTGCTTTTCCAATTCTTTCGGAATATCTTCACTCGCCGCCGTAACGATGATATGCGAAAACGGCGCGAACTCAGGCCAGCCGTCACGTCCGTCGCCCTGCCGAATTCGAACATTCCGGATTCCGATGTTTTTCAAAACGGTTTCAGCTTTTTTCGCGAGAGTCTCGAGGAGTTCGACCGTATAAACTTCGCGCGCTATTTTCGATAACACCGCAGCCTGATAACCGCTTCCGGTACCGATTTCAAGAACACGTGATTTCGGTGAAATCCGAAGGGCTTGCGTCATAAAGGCGACGACATACGGCTGAGAGATCGTCTGTCCCAACCCGATCGGAAGCGGTTGATCGGAATAGGCAAGATCGGCGTATTTTTGATTGACAAAAGCATGCCGCGGAACGGATCGCATCGCAGAAACGACCGCCGGATCCAGAATATCGCGCGAAAGAATTTGCTCCCTGACCATTTCCTCGGCATTTTTGGATTCGGTATAAAACACGATTGCTATAGGTTATTTTGAGGGATCGATTGGAACAACTGCTCGATGTCTTCGATCGATTCTATCTTCACGTCTTTCAGATAATCGAGATGAATGGTTTTGAACATAGACAGAATCGAGATGCCGTCGGTGTATTCGGCCAATGTCTCCGGAACGTGCATTATTTTCAGGATAAGAAACCGGACGATCAGGTCACGGTCGTTCCGATCGAGTTGATAGGTCGTTGTCCCGGCATTTCTCAGATTTTTCCGCTCGGTCGGCAATTCTTTATCCGGATCGACAGTCAGAATGTACGGATGAATTTCCGCCAGATTGGATTTGATCCAATCGATCCCGGAGCGCCAGAGCCGCTGAAAATATTCCCGATAGGCCGCCTCGCCGATCTCGTTTGTAAAATACTCGCGCAATCCTTCGATCTTATTCTTCTTGTGAACGTCCCACTTGTGAAAGTACTTCCGGAACAGGAAATATCCATACGGCGTTTTCAGATGGTTTGTGCGGATAAAGAACGACCGGACATCATATTTCATGCGGTTGATCCGGTTGCGAACGTCCGCCGAGAAAAGATTGAAAACCGGAGACTGGTTTTCGGTTTGAGATTTGAGATATTTCGGTGGAATCTGAATTTCATCCAGCCGCAGCGAATAAGATTTGTCGATGCCGTGAAAATTCAGATCGATCAGCGCGCCAAAGTCGGACAGCCGGACAAAATTTTCCAGAGCCTGATCAAAATCCGGGAGCGTCGTGATGGAAGGCAAAAAAGCATCCTCGAAAAGTTCCGGGAAAAGGACGGTTTGTTTAGGATTGAATACTTTTGCCATGGACTCTTTCCTTATTTATCCTCGTCTATATTACCGTATCGTCGGGAATGATAGAATTCTTTGGAATGACGACAATTCCATCGCGGATGGAATAGGTCGGAAATTCCGCTTCCCGAACATTATTTTCATTGATGATGCGGACGTTATTGCCGATGCGGGCATTCTTATCGATAATGGCGTTCCGGATAATGCATTTCTGGCCGATTCCGATCGGCGGCTCTGCGCCTGAAGAGTCGAATCTGTAATAATCCGCTCCCATGATGACACAGTTTTCGATAAGGTTGCCGGAGGAAATCCGGGTGCGGATTCCGATCACTGTCTGACGAATCTCACTGTCCCGAAGAATGCTTCCTTCACCGATTAGCGTGCAGTATAGTTTGCAGTTCTCGACGCGTGAACCGGGAAGAGCGCGAGCATGGGTGTAGATCGGCGCGTCCTCGTCGTACAAATCGAACGGCGGATTCGGCGACGCCATCTCCAAATTCGCCTGAAAAAATGAATCCATCGTTCCGATATCTTTCCAATATCCATCGAATAAATGCGCTTGTACACGATAATTCCCGATCGACGTCGGAATGATGTGCCTGCCAAAATCATCGCTCGGATTTTCTTCGAGAATCTTCAGCAAAATATCCGTGTTAAAGATGTAAATCCCCATCGAAGCTAAAAACGGCGTCTCCGGCGGCAAGCCCGGCGATCTGAACGATTCCAGCGTATCGCCTTTCGGTTTCTCGGCAAATCGCAGGATATGATTGTCTTTATCCGTCTGAAGAATGCCAAAATCACCCGCATCCTGAGGCGAGACCGGTTTGACTGAAATCGTGAAATCAGCGCCGCTTTGGATATGCGTATTCAAAAACTCCCGATAATCCATCCGATAAAGATGATCTCCGGAAAGAATGATCGTATATTTCGTATTACCTTCGATAATGTAGGAAAGATTTTGTCGCACCGCATCCGCCGTTCCCTGATACCATTCGGTGTGTTCCAATGTCTGTTGGGCCGCCAGAATATCGACAAATCCGCCGTAAAAATGTCCCAGACGGTAAGTGCCGTAAATATGCCGGTGCAAAGAGTGTGAATTGAATTGCGTCAGGACGAAGATGCGGTTGATATGGCTGTTGAGACAGTTACTGATCGCAACATCGATTATTCGAAACTTCCCGCCGAACGGTACTGCCGGTTTGGCACGATACTTTGTCAATGGATAAAGGCGCGTGCCCTTTCCGCCGCCCAAAATTACTGCCAGAAGTCCATCTTTTTTCATAACGGCAACATCATTTTGAATTGAATGAAGGTTAAAACAAATCCCAGAAGGAAACCCGTGATTACCTGCATAGGTGTATGCGCCTTTAACGAGACCCGGGAATAAGTGATCAACGGGAGTAACAGAAGAAACCAGTAGATATGCGGCGAAATGAGATAGCCCAAACATGCGATCGGGCCGCCGATCGCCATGCCATGAATACTGACTTTCCAATAATACGTGATGATAATGGCGATCAGTGTGTTAAACAGATACGCCCACATCAAAATCAAAACCGGCTTCGGTGCCTCGAAGATCCAAAGTATAACCAGCGCAAGAAAATAGTTCAGCACACCCTGAATAAAGGGCGCTGAACGCCGTTCGCGTTCCGGAATGTCCAGACTCGCGGTTTTTCCTTTCTTCTTCATAAAAAAGACCTGAATGAATGGCAAAAGTACCGTCGCGATGATAATAATACCCATGTAAATCCAAGTCCAACCGGAAACCGGCCGGTTGAAAAACAGAATGATCCCGAAAGTCAGCAATACCATGATGAATGGATGAAGAATGATAGAAATGATTTGAGATACGCGCTGAGATACCGGAAAATGGATGGATTTCATGATTCCTTCGGGTTGTTAACAGACTCGCTTATACTTAAACGGATAATTTTCATTTCTCTGAGATAATACATTCTTTTTCTAATTTTTTCAACTATTAATTCACAAAATTAGGACTATTAAGCCACAGAAATGTTGAAAATCTGTGCCAATTTAAACAAATTGAAAGGATTTTTCGGATTTGTAGCGCCACGGAGAATTGAACTCCGGTTACCACATTGAAAGCGTGATGTCCTAACCACTAGACGATGGCGCCATTAAAAAAACGGGTGAGTGACGGGAGTTGAACCCGCGGCCAACAGGGCCACAACCTGCCGCTCTACCAAACTGAGCTACACCCACCATGAATCGCACCCGCATGGAATGCCAAATTCGAGAGTCGCGTTCTCTGAAGGTCGATCTTCTCACTCTTAAAAAAGCCGCCTAATTTAACGATTTTACTTGCTGAAAGTCAACTGTCAGCACAAATCTGAAAATATTTATTTCTTAAAGTCCAAATCGGAGTCTGGCTTGAACTGCCAGCAAACCTTCAATCGTCGATTCAGCCCCGGAATTGCGATTGATCTCACCATTTTCGTTGATGCCGTCGAATGTAACACCGGATTTGGGCAAATACATTCGTTCCCGAGCCAGATTGATGCCATTGAACCAATCGAAAATCCGGTCAGCATTTTTTTGATAGCGACTTTCACCGCTCAGGTCGGCCAGCATTCCCATTCCACTGTATAACGCATTAATTCCGTAGGCAATCTGCGGTAAGGCCATGAGCCGGTAACTTCCGTCTTTGTTCAGGATAATTTCTCGCGGCAGATTGTTCGAGATCAGGAACGGCACAAAATTGTCCGCCCAGGTTTGGACACTCTTATAAAACGTCGAGTCGCCCGTAATCTTGAAAGCTTCTAAAAGAGACGTCGGCTGGTTGGCGCCCCAATCATGCCAAATATTCTCCCAGCAGAAATACATGCCATTCAATAGATGCTCTTCCTGCCGAAATTGAAATCCGACCAACCCTTCGGCGATTTTTTGGATTTCCTCCTTATAGTCGAAATCTCCGTAGCGCTGAAGTTTGCAAAGCACTAATAGCAGTTCACTGTTCACGTCTGGCGCGGATTTGATCAGCCATGCCGGTTTTTCACCAAATTCACCGGTGATTTTCTGCGGATATTTCGCGAGATCGGCATGCATCAGTAACAATGAAATTTTCAGGCGTTGATCGACCTGCTTCAGCAACTCGGTTTCTGCGGGAAATTCCTTTAAAATTACATGCGCCGCTGCCAGACCGCGCAGACCGCGGACCGCCCACCAGCCAAAATCAGCCCGGCTATTGACGTGCGTCGTGTTGATCTGACCGTCTTCATCGATAAAGTTATACCAGCGGCCGTCGTCGCGACACATGTGCAGTAGGAACTTCGTCAGCCCTTTTGCTATCGGTAAAAGCGCCCGGTTGCCGGACTGTATGATTTCCGTTTCCAGCACCTCCATAAAGCGTCCGGCGTCGTCCACGCAGGCAATTCCTTCGCCCTTGGCCGGAACCGGTTTATAGTCCGGATAATCGGCATATATCGCGATGTAATACAGCTGCTCGCCATTGACATTAACCGAATCGATTAAACTAAGCGCATGTTGCAGATTGACCGGCGATTTTTTCTCCCCATTTCCGCAACCGGTAAAAAGCAGGCAAACGGAAGTGAGCAGACCGATTATATATTTCACTTAAACTATCCAATCCTTCTTTTCGAAAACGACATCGGATTTATTAATTGCGGCGGCGCCGATCACTGTGTCCGCACCAGCGTAAATCACGACATATTTGTCGTCATTTTCGATTGTCGCACAGCTGAAAATCACATTCGGTACAAAACCAATTTTCTCCCAAGACATTTCCGGTTCGATCACTGGCCTTGCTTGACGGGCCAAAACGCGCCGCGGATTTTCGTAATCCAGCAAGGCCACACCCAGACGGTAGGCATTGATCTTATCGACGGCATGATAAAATAACAGCCAGCCTTGCGGATGTCTGACCGGCGGTCCGGCAATGCCAATGCGAGCCGATTGCCAGTCGTCATCAAGTTTGGTCATGATCCGGGTGTGATTGGTAAAGGTTTTCAAATCCGACGAGGAAGCGATCCAGATGTCGGGTTGACGGCGATGCAGCAACAGGTATTCGCCTTTAATTTTTTCTGGAAAAAGCGATGAATTTTTATTTTCTTCGTCGAGTAAAACTCCATGGCGTTCCCAGTTTACCAGATCGGTACTCGTCGCCAGACAAATCCGGTAATCGCCCGGAAAACGATTGGCAAAACCGACATAAGTCATGTAAAATGTGTCGCCGATCTTGACGATGCGCGGATCTTCCGGCCCGCGCAATTCCTGCGGCACATCGTTCTTTAAAACCGGTTCGGCTAAGCGATGCCAATTAAGTAAATCTTTGCTAACCGCATAGCCGAAGTTGTTGATATAATTACCATAACTTTCATGCCCGCCGATGTCGGTTGCACGATAAACCAGATGGTACAAACCCTTCTCGTAAACCGCCCCGGTGTTGAAAACCGCGGCGCGTTCCCAAGGATGTTTCGGCTCCGGTTTTAAGATCGGTTCCTGTGAAATACGGGTCAGCTTTATCATTTCTGTATGCCTCTTTAGGTAAGTTTTAACGTTTTTAAAAATTTCTCTAATTCAATTTTTCTCGGCAGAGCATCGGTTGCGCCCAAGCGGGTCGCGGTTAACGCAGCCATTGCGTTAGCATATTGCCCAAATGTAATTAATTCGGATTCGTTTAAATCGTCGGGAGATTTTCCGGATTGGATTAGTTTCGCTAAAAGCCCGGCGGTAAAAGCATCGCCGCAACCAGTCATATCCGCAACTTTGACACTGAATCCGGGAATTTTAACTGTAATATTTCGATTTTTCAAAATACAACCGCGTTCGCCCATCGTAATAGATAAAAGCCGGGTGTCCGGGCCGAACAGGGCTGCCGGCAACCCTTCAAGATCGTCGATTCCGGTCAGGAATACACCTTCCTCCAGACTCACTTTCAGAATCTGAGAGCGAGCCGCCAGGTTTCCTAATGCTTTTCGGGCGGAGCGCGCCGATTTCCAGAGCGTCGGCCGGTAGTTCGGATCGAAAGATGTCAGGACGTTTTGCTGGTTGAGTTGTGAAATCAGTTTATCGAATAATTTCCAATTCGCCGGTATCGTCAGCGGCAGCGAACCGAAGTGAACGATTTTAGAATTTTTCAACAAATCTATCGTAAAATCGTCAACCTTCAACGCTGAATCAGCCGGATGTTTTTCGGAAAATTCAAAAGCGCGTTCGCCGTTTCCGGCAATTTCTACGAAGGCTAACCGCGTGTTATGTTGCGGATCGCCGATCAATGCTTCTGTGTTTATGTCATGGTCATCTAAGTATTTTCTCAGGAAACGGCCGAAGGAATCGTTGCCGACTTTTCCGGCAAAAGCGACCTGACAACCTAATTTTGCAAGTCCGACAGCGACATTGGCCGGAGCGCCGCCGGCAAATTTTTTAAAAAGTGAAACGTCGGCGAGACGTTTACCCGGCTCCTGAGAAATCAGGTCAATCAAAACTTCACCGATACAAATTACGTCGAATCTTTTCATCGCAGGTCTATCACCGTTTTTAGACTTTTATGCTGACGCTGATTTTCAAAAGCATCCATGATACCGCTCAGTCGGAATGAATTAATTTCAATGTCATCAAAGTCTATCCGTCCGGCAGAAAACAGATCGACGGCGGTTTTAAAGGTAAACGGATTCAGGAAAGAACCCGTTATGCTGATGTCGCGCCGGTATATTTCATACGGTGCAACCGGTAATTTTTGCTCGCTCGGGCTGACGCCGAAAATCACCACCCGGCCACCGTTTTTCACTAAGCGCAAAGCCTGTTCAACCGCGGGAAGTACACCGGCACATTCGATGACCACCTCTGCTCCGCCTTGAGTGATTTTGAAAATTTCAGACTCACTTTTTTCATCTGCTGAAAAAGCCAGATCAGCGCCCAGTTTCAGACAGATCTTCCGACGCTGAGCATCCGGTTCAACGACGATAATCTGTCTGGCCGGCGATAAACGCGCCAGTTTCAACATCAGAATTCCAATCAATCCGCCACCGAAGATCAGGACGCTATCACCAGGCTTGATGGCGGCTTTTTGAAAACCATAAATTGCACAGGAGAGCGGTTCCAATAAAGCGGCCTGAACCGGATCGGTGTTTTCCGGCAAGCGGAAACATTGTTTGGCTGGTGCAATGCAATATTCCGCAAATCCGCCGTCAATATCCACACCCAACGCTTGAAGATTTTCGCACAGATTAACCTGCCCGCGCCGGCAGTATTGACATTGCCCGCAAGAAATATTCGGATCGATCGCCACGAAATCACCTGGCTCCAGGCTGGTGACCTGCGTCCCGGTTTCTATTACATATCCACAATATTCATGTCCCAGAACGACCGGCGGAGTAACATATGATTGCCCGGCCACGATTTTAATATCGGTGCCGCAGACGCCACAGACCGCGATCTTTAACAAAACTTCATCCGCGGCAACGGCGCGGAGTGGTTTGTCGGTTAAATTTAGATTTGTCCCGTCGTAGACAGCGGCGCGCATTAACTTTTCCATCAGTTTTTCAACCCCGTTGTGGCCATGCTTTCGATGAAATATCGCTGGAAGAAAGCGTATACCAACACGACCGGAACGGCTAAAAGCGTCGCGGCGGCCAGTTGCGCCCCCAGTTGTCCGTCCGCCTGACCACCAACCGCGAAAATCGTTACCATCTGCGGCAGAGTCATCAGCTTCTGGAGCCGAATGACGATCAACGGCCAGAGCACATCATTCCAGCTACCCATGAACGATACAATTCCAACCGTGATGATAACCGGCTTGGAAAGCGGATAAATAATTTTGAACAGGATGCCGAAATCATTACAACCATCGATTTTGGCGGCATCGATCAAATCCTGCGGAATATCCATAAAAAATTGCCGGAATAACAAAATACCGAACGCGCTGATCATACCCGGCACAATCAGGGCCATATAACTGTCCACCCAGCCAAATTTCACCATCAGGATATACATCGGAATCAGCGTAATCTGGAATGGAATTACCATCGTAAACAGAATTAATCCGAGCAGAAAATCTCGGCCGAAGAAACGCAGACGCGACAGAGCATAACCGACGATCGAGCCGAACAGAATTACCGAGAAAGTAACGCACGCCGAGACAAAAATACTGTTCAGGAAAGCCCGGCCAATCGGAATTTTCTGGAAAACCGCGGTGTAACTGCGCATCGTAAAATTTGACGACCAGAGTCCAATGGAACCGATCTCTACTTCTGGCTTAAAAGTCGCCGATACCATCCACAGGAACGGATAGGCAAACATCAACCCGCCCACAATCAGCAAAATGTATATCAGAGTTTTTTTCATCAGTCTTTTCTCTCGACGAACTTTTTCTGGAGTAA
>JAQUKI010000044.1 GCA_028719225.1 Fidelibacterota bacterium
GTTATTTAGCGGGGAGACATCTGAAGAACATCAGGCTCCATCGGATGAGGCTAGCCGTTATGAACGGATGCGTTCGTCGATCAAAGATAATTATTACGAGGCTTCTATTCTTCAAAAGCCTGGGAACCGGATGAGCTTAATTACAACCGGACCATTCGCGGAAATTTTACCGGATTCATCGATAAATGTAGTCTTTGCGATAGTCTGTGCCAAGAAAGCCGGTTCCAATCCGAGTACCATCGATAACGATCTCGCCAAGAAGAACTTAGTAGAAAACACAGGTTGGGCATATAAAGCTTATTATGGTGAAGATTCCAACCGAAACGGAAATCTCGATTATGTTGGGACCGATTCAACGGAAGATATTAATGGAAACGGAACACTTGACCGGTATGTTCTTCCGACACCGCCGAGCGCACCGAATCTGAAAGTAGTTCCGGGTAATTCGCAAGTGACTTTGTATTGGGACGATCGTTCCGAACAATCCATCGATCTGATCAGTAAAACCCGCGATTTTGAAGGTTACCGGATTTATCGTTCCTTCATCGGAGATGATATTTCTGAATCGGGTATAACTGCCAACATGGGTTTGGTTGCTGAATTTGATAATATCGACAGTCTTTTTTATGATACCGGGCTTGATAGTATAATTAATACTGATCCGGACACCGATTTTGTCAATCAATCTGATGGAACCGTCGATACAATTGTTTATAAATATCGATATGTTGTCGATAATCTGCACAACGGTTGGCAGTATGCCTTCGCTGTTACTGCTTTTGATAGTGGCGACGTCAATCTGAATCTGGAGAGTTTGGAAAGTACCAAGTTGCAAAATCTTTCGGTCGTTTCTCCCGGAACGCCTGCCCGTCAAAAAGGTCAGAGAGTCGAGATCGGAGTTTATCCCAATCCATATCGCGGGAATGCACTTTGGGACGGCGGATATGAGCGGGAACGGAAATTGTACTTCTACAATTTGCCGGCTGATTGCGAAGTGCGGATTTATACGTTAGCGGGTGATCTGGTCGATAAGTTTACCCATAATTCCAGTTACAGCGGAAACGATATTCAATGGTTTGAAAATTATTCATTAGAGAACACAATTTTTGCCGGCGGTGAACATGCCTGGGATTTGGTTTCCCGAAACGATCAGGCGATTGCCACCGGTTTATATATCTTCGCTGTAAAAGACAACAAAACCGATAAGGTTTATCACGGTAAATTTTTAGTCATTAAATAAGATCAACAGGAGGTGAAAGATGCGACGAGTTGTTAAAATTATGCTGACATTAGCAGTACTAATTGGCGCCGTCTGTGCACAGGAAGCTACCTATGATACTCTGTCGATTCATGATATTCAATATGTTGAAATACCCAGTAATCTCACCGGAACCATTCCCGATTCAATTCAGGAAACGGATTATATCGGCGATACGATCGTTGTAAAGGCCTTCGTGAGACATGGAATGCGCGAACTGTACTTAGGTGCTCGCTGGGGTGGGTTCGTTACAGAGAACTCAAGTGATCCGTGGAGCGGTTTTTTTGTTATACAGGATGATACAACGAACGAAGCTGTGAACACCTACGTTGGTTATTTAGAAGAAGGGGACGAAGTATATTTTACAGGCCGTCTCACAACATATTACGGCTTGACCCAGTTGAATTTATTTACAGATCCACCGGTACCGGTAACGGTCGTTTCTTCCGGAAATGCTTTTCCCGAGACGCCAGTTCTCACACTGGCTGATATTTCCAGCAATTATGCCGGCGAAAAATACGAAGATATGTATGTTACAATTGAAAACGTAAAAATCACTAATAACGATGCCTCCAGCGGCCAGGCCATCATCAGTGATGGAACCAATATTGGTTATATCGATGATTATTTTATGTGTTTCAGAGCTCTTACAGATCAGGAAATTATTCATTGGCCGGCTAACGGTACATCGATAAATGTGAGTGGATATTTGCGTGACAGCGGTTATGGTTATTTTACTATCAATCCACGAGACACAACCGATTTAACAATTTTAGCTGTTCCGCCGGAAATCACCGCCATTAGCCGCTCGCCGGAATTACCGACATCCGCGGCTGATTCTACAGTCATTACCACAACAATAAAAGATAACGTTACTCCGGTCGCAAATATTACCGCTTTCCTTCATTACAGCATCGACAGGCAGCCCTTTGTTACAAAGTCGATGAAATTGGGACGCAGCGGTTTTACCGCCGGAATTCCGAAACAAGCGGATGGCGCCTTTGTACGCTACTTTATTTCGGCTTACGATGAAGAAAATAATCTCGGGATGATGCCGGGGGATACTACCCAGCAAATATTCTTTTTTACTATCCGAGATAACGGTTATTCCATCAATGATATTCAGAATCCGCAAGGCTATAAGTACACGAGTTCCGCTTATGAGGATTATGTGGTTACTCTGACCGGCGTGGTTATGACCGACTCAACTGATTTTGTCAATAATATGTATATTCAGGAAAATGATTCGATCTGGAGTGGAATCTGGGTTTATCAGGATGATTTCGCGAAACCAAATAAGGGTGATTTAGTCCGAGTCACGGGCACGGTCGCGGAAAGTTACTATCAGACTCAATTATCCGATGTAACGGCATTAGAAGTCATTACTCCGAATTACGGCGTGTTCAGTCCGGTGGTCGTTAACATTGCTGATATTAAAAACGGCGGCGCTTTAGCCGAAGCCTACGAGAGTGTTCTGATCGAAGTCGATGATGTTACGGTTACCAATCCTTTTCCTGATGGTAATTATAATTATGGCGAATTTAGTATATCGTCAGATGGGATCAATTCAACCCGGGTCGGCGATGATTTTACTTCTTTTAAAGGGCAGTTGGATACGCTTTACGCATTGGGCGATCACATCGATAGAGTAATTGGGTTCCAGGCGTATAGTTACAACTATTACAAAATCCTGCCGCGCGATACCAACGATGTCATCGGCCACACTTCAGGTATTGAAAAGAAAGCGTCTGCTACAGCCAAAAACTATCGGCTTGAGCAGAATTATCCCAATCCGTTCAATCACGAGACAAACATTCGCTTTAGTATTCCCAAGTCGGAAAATGTTACACTGACGATTTACAATATCCTCGGTGTAAAAGTCAGGACTCTTTGTAAAGGTCGGATGAGCCCCGGAACATATAGTTTTCGCTGGGACGGCCTTGATAATAACGGCCGACTTGCCAGCACAGGAGTCTATTTCTATCAAATCCAAAGTAAGAATTTCACAACAACAAAGAAGATGCTGTTTCTGAAATAATGGATTTGTCCGGAATCAAATATCGCGGGAAAGCGATGGCTCTGTTAAGAGAGCCATCGCGCTATCCCCGTCGATTCCTTCTGATCGGAGTGATGCTGGCATTTTTGGTATTATGGGAAGTTTGTGGCGAACATCATTCAACTATCTATAATGAAAACCTGCCGCCGGAGACATCGATATTTATTTCTTCGTCAGGTGTGCTGAATCCAACCCAAAGTGTTCAGGTAATTTCGTGGGATGGACGGGATCAGGACGGTTTTGTCATTGGCTTTTATTACAGATGGAAGAGCGATTTGGACAGCACGGAATGGATTTTTACAAAATCCTATTCCGATACATTTGAATTGTCGATAAGCGGAGATACAGCATCTTACACTTTCCAAATTAAAGCCATTGATGATGATTCCCTTGCTGATCCGACTCCAGCAAGTCAGCTATTCCCGATCAAGAACACGATTCCGGAAATCAGTTGGGTAACTAACAGCCGAATTCCGGATACGACATTCACCGTTGCGTCTTTTAGTTGGAAAGCCAACGATCTGGATGGCGACTCGACGATTACATATTTTGAATGGGCTTTAGACGATACGACAAACTGGACGAGAATTTCCGGCCTTTCGAGAAACGTTACTCTCCATACTGAAAATGGTTTAGTGGAAGGGGAACATTGTTTTTATCTTAGGGCAGTCGATATCGCAGGCGCAAAAAGTAAAATTATCCGTATGCCCGAGGATGCAACATGGTATGTTAAAGAGCCGATCGGAGGCTATTTGTTGGTTGACGATTATAGTTCAGAAACCGTCGGTTCCGGATATCCCGATAAATACTACAAAAGTACACTTAAATCACTCATCGGCGATTTTAATTACTGGAATATCGAAGAACAATTCCCGACCTCGATAACTCAGTTTACTGAAACCTTAAAATTATTTGATAGGATCATCTGGTACACGGATCTTATAATGGAAACAGATGATCATTTTATCGCCGCTCAAGTCGCGATTCCGGAAGTCTTGGATGCCGGGGGAAAAGTCATCTATATCTGCCAGTTTAATACCGGTTTTGGTTCACAGGGCGATCCACTGGCTTTTACACCTGTCGATGCGCTGGAAAGTTATTATAGCCGAATAAGCAGTGCTAAGATTTTCTATCCTCAAACAGATATTCAGGTAGCATTATCCGACACTTCCATCAGATTACCGGAATTAAAAACTACCACAAATATCTTTGGAACGTATTCAGTTACTCCTAAAGAAGGTTCGATTGTTTTATATCGTTACGATGGAAAGGTTTTTGTGATTTTAGGGAGAAACGACAACACGAGAGAATATGACATGGTCTTTTCCGGAGCGCCCCTGCATCTGATTAATGGTAATAACAATTTGAAAGATTTTTTAAACATTATCTTAAATGATGTATTTGACTAAGAAAAGCAGATTGTTTTCGATTTTTTTAACAGTACTGGTACTGTCGTCATCTGTATTTTCACAGGGAGTGAAGAAAGGTACGCTCGAAGGCTTGGTAATCGACAAAGCCAACGGCTCACCACTAATTGGCGTGAACATTATTATCATGGGAACTTATCTGGGCACATCGAGCGATATGAACGGTCGCTTCGTAATTTCAAATATTAATCCCGGTGAATATACCCTCGAGGTCACATATATCGGCTATAAAGTCGTTCAAAAAACCGGTGTTAAAGTCGAAGCCGGAAAGATAGTGACTCTTAATTTCGATTTGGAACAGACTGCTCTGGCGTTGGGTCAGGAAATTGTCGTCATTGGTGAAAAACCGCTTTTACAAATTAATGAAACCGGGACCATTCGAACGATTGGTCGGGATGAATTGGCCAATAAACCGTTAGAAAATGTCGAAGACATTGTTTCCCAGCAGGTCGGAGTTTCACATCAGGATAATGAAATTCACATTCGGGGCAGCCGGACTTATGAGGTTCAGTATCTTCTGGATAATCTTTCTGTGCAGGATCCGCTGTCCGGAACCGGTTTCGGATTGAATGTCAGCGCCAATGCCATCGAAGAAGTGGAAGTCATTACCGGCGGTTTTAAAGCCGAATACGGACAGGCAACTTCCGGCGTAGTCAGCGTAAAGACTAAGTCCGGGGGTGATAAAATGGAGGGCTATTTCTCGTATAAATCTGACAATCTGGGATTGTTTCGTGATAAAGCATGGAGTTTCAATACCGACATTTTCGAGATGAATCTCGGTGGGCGAGAACCGATCACCAGCGAATTGTTACCAGCCCTAAAAATCAAATTACCGGGACAAATTTATTTCTTTATAAATTTCTATGCTTCGATCGCCGACGATTACACCGGAAAAACAGCAACGCAACTTTATTCCTCGATCAGCCCGCGCCTGTCGCTCTTTGGAAAGAATTTATTGACCGGTACAAGTCTCGCTCCGCGCCAGAATAATAACTGGAATCTGATGAGCAAATGGACGTGGAAACTTAACGATACACAGAAACTGATCTACACCTATAATCGCTCGGTGACAATCAACCAGAACACGCAATCCCTTCAGACCAATCTGGAATATGTCGAACCGGGGCCTGGTTTTCCATATGAATATTCGGATAATCTCGACCTGTTTAACGTTTATACGCACGATAATGAACAAATCTCGTTGACCTGGTCGCACACGCTCAATAAACGGACATTTTATGAATTGCGTGCGAGCCGTTTCTTTGCTCATTTACGTGCTGACTGGATGGGTGCCGATTGGACGGATTATACGATGGCGACAGACGTTCCGCGCATTCCAGTTGAATATTACTCACCAACAAACGATTCAACTAAAATTCGGATCATTCCGGGTGACGGATTCTACGATTATGGTAACGCTGATGTCTGGCACGATCATTACGTTGAATTTTATACGCTAAAAAGTGATCTGACCAGCCATATCGGGAATATTCATACAGTTAAAACCGGATTGGAAGCCTCGTTTGATGAAATGCAGTTGATCGACATTGTCGATCCATATACCGAAGGCGGTTATGGTTCGAGTCAGGATATTTACAAAGTATATCCGGCGGATGGCGCGATCTATGTTCAGGATGACATCCACTTTGAAGGTTTTTATCTGAATGCCGGTTTGCGGTTGGACTATTGGTTTCCCGGAAAATATGTTGACGACGCAATCGATGATACGACGAACATCCTGACGGATGAAATGCGCAGTCAATATAATGACGAAACCTACTGTCTTTTCGACAGACATTTCAAGATGCGTTTGATGCCACGCCTTGGTGTTTCATTCCCGATTTCAGATAATCAGATGTTGTTTCTAAACTACGGTCATTTTTCAAAGCGGCCTAAACCACAATTCGTTTACGCGAAGTTAGGCAATATCAGTTCCAAGTCTTCATATCAGAAATTCGGGAATCCGAATCTGAATCCGGAGACCTCGGTAATTTACGAATTGGGTTTACGCCATCAATTCAGTAAAAATGATGTCATCAGCATAACCGCTTTCTATAAAGACATTTTTGATTATGTCCAGACAACGACGATCACCGGAATTCCCCGAATCGGTTCGGCAGTTTTTTACATAAATTTGGATTATGCACGTTCGCGCGGTATCGAAGTGGAATATAAAACCCGCCTGTTGAAGAATTTTTCCGGAAGTGTCAACGGCTCATATTCGGTTTCAACGACCAAATCATCTTCGCCGGACGTTGGAATGTTGATCGCGCAAGGAAGTATCAGCGAACAGCCGATCAAGGAAACTTACGCAGTCTGGGACCGCCCGTGGCAAGTTTCTATTAACGGTAATTACCGGATTCCAGATGATTTCGGACCAAGAATTCTAGGTATGAAAGTATTCGGAAACTGGAATATCAACCTACGCTGGTTCGCACAAGCCGGCAAACGTTATACTCCGGTTACGTTTATTTACTATCGTTCCGGCGATGGACGACCGATTTATACCGAAGTCGAAGACCAGACATTGAAGTACAGCGAGATCGGTTCGATGTGGAAATGGGCGGATTTGAGCATCAAGAAGTACTTCGGAAGCGGACAATTCAAATATGTATTTTCCATCGATATTAAAAATTTATTTAACGATAAGAATGCCAACATAATCAATCCGGTGACTGGAAAAGCCTACGAATACGGCGATTTGGTCCCGAGCAGTTGGAACGATCCGCTTTATCCGGATCTGACTTATCCCGTATCTGACCCGTATCCGTTAAATCCTGCACGTTATCGGGAACCGCGTAACATTCGATTTGGTTTTTCGGTGGAATTTTAAGATGAAGGCCATTAAAAGAACATATTTAATATTCGTGCTTTCACTGGTTATTCCCAGTTGGCTGAATGCGGAGTTGTTCCCAAATTTAGGAGGTCAACGAGTTGGCACATCGGCGGCACAATTTTTAAAGATCGGCGTTGGTGCACGCGCTGTGGCTTTAGGAGAATCTTATGTTGCGATAGCCAACGACGCCGAAGCGCTTTTCTGGAATCCGGCAGGCATCAGTCAGTTCACCGATAATGATTATTTTTTCACTTACAATCAATGGTTTTCTGATATTCAGATTTTTTATTCCGGTGCTGTTTATCATTTGAATCGGACGAATACAATTGGAGCCTTCTTTACTGCATTGACTACTGACGATATGAAGGAGACGACGGAATTGGAACCAGCCGGTACAGGACGCTATTTTACTTATGGCGACTTAGTAACCGGCATCAGTTATGCCCGGAACATGACCGATAAATTCAGTTTCGGTTTGACGATAAAGTATTTTGAGGAAACGCTTGCCGAGATGAAAATGAATTCGATGCTGTTCGATCTCGGTACATATTACAAGACCGGTTGGAGATCAACCCGGTTCGGCGTTTCGGTTACGAATTTTGCCTCGGATATAGCGGCAGAAGGCAGTTATTCGTATAAAACCTTAGATGGCGAAACTGTCAAGGTCAGTGATTTTCAGGAATTTACTCCGCCGATCATGTTCCGGATTGGTTTGGCCGCCGAAGCATTCGAGCGAGATGGTCACAAATTAACCTGGTCAGTTCAATTAAATCATCCGAACGATAACAGTGAGAATATCAATTTAGGCGTCGAATATTGGTATCGTAATGTTCTGGCGCTTCGAAGCGGATATATTTCCAGTCGAACGGATCGTGACATTTCCTTTGGTCTCGGATTGAACGTTCCGGTCGGAAAGAACAGTTTACGAGTCGATTACAGTTATGCCAATTTCGGTCGGCTTGGTTATGTAAATCAATATACTATTCATATTCTGTTATGAACGATAAAATGAAAATCTGGATGTTGTTTTTACTTGGGCTATGTCTGTTGGCTTCCTGTGCAAATGATAAATATCCATTGCCAACGATTCCCGATTCGGATTCCACTTATTCGAACATTGGAAAAGAAGTCTATAACCTTGTTTACCCGATTCTGGATGCTGAAAACGGTTATAATTTCAATCATCCGGCTGATATCTATTTTGGCGTCGATAATTTTATTTATATTTGCGATACCGATAATAACCGGATTGTGATGATGGATGCGGGCGGCACCATACAAGGTTATTCACACACAATTGAACATCCCGAAGCCATTACTCAGAACGACAGCCTCGATTTGTTGGTTGTTAATAAGACCAATCAGGTTTTCAAGATCGATCTTTATAAAGCCAATCACATCATCACCGATGCGGAAGTGGAAGTCGTTTATACTCAGGTCAGCGAACCGACCAGAGAGTTTACCGGCATAACTGTTCACGACGGTTTTGAATATTACGTAACCGTCATCGATGTGGCCGATAGTTCCGATAACTTCACCGAATTTAATTTTATTTACGACTTTAACGGCGGAAACGCTTTAAAAGGTAATTTGCCGTTCTATATCAATGGAACCGGACTGTATTCGGCGCTTCTACCGACTTCGATTGTCAGCATACGGGAACGTTATCTTGACATTTCCAGTAAATCGGAAGATTTACCTGATTTTTGGTTTACTCAAACTGGCCGAACAAGACTGTTAACCAATAGTTTTAAAATTCAATCCGTTAACAGTTATCTTTTTGAAGGCCAATATAATATAAAAGCCAATACGGGACTTATCGGATCGGACATTTACAATTCAAACCATTATTGGAATCCTGAAGATATCGCGCTGGATCGGCAAGGTTATATATTCGTCGTCGATGCCGGTCGGGATTCAGCAGATGCTGACACAACCAAACCGGCTCCGGGTTTCTATCGTTTTTCATCAGCTGGGACGATGCTTCAAAGCGTGGTCGGACTCGGTTCCGGCGATCGTACTTTCAATGAACCGAAAGGCATCGCGGTATCGCCGAATCTTGAAGAACAGACCGTTTATATTGCCGACACCGGTAACAACCGGATTCTCATGTTCAAACTTTCCACTCAGTAAAATATATTAATCGAGATTCAAATTAAGCGTTCGCAGAAATTGTGATTGCGCCTTCAAGAAATTAAAAGATGGCAGGAATTTAGCCTGTTCATTTTTTTTAAGACGCACAGTCAGATCGTCTCTCATATCGACCTTTTTTAGCCACTGATATTTGAAATTTGGAGGCGCTTCACAAAAAAGCGTATATGTGCCTTTTTTCAAATTCTCAAATACAGCAGTATCCGAAACCGCAAGCGAGTTGGTATATTTTGTCAATTCCGTCATATTTGAGACGATCAATTGGTTGGAAGGAAGGATCATACTTGATTGAATCCGGTCGATGACGCTAAGAATTTGTGCCTCATTTTCCATTCCAATCAGTTCGAGTTCGGCATTCAGATCGTTAACTACCAAAGAATCTTGAAGGGTGGATTCGGAAAATGAAGAATTAACCGAATGAACTTTAATGACAAAAGCCTTCAATAGTGAATCCAGTCCGCCTGAATAGGAAGCCATCTGAAGATGAAGCGGGAGATTGTTATTCAAGTCGACAACCAGATCATTATAAACGACGATACCCCGGGGTTGTATCAGCACCGGGATCGTGCGGCGTGTAATTAATTCCGTTTTGCGAAACTGAATGGAAATATCCAAACCAGTAACGACATCCGGACCTTGATTGAAACAACGAATCCAGATTTTCCACGTATTTCCATATTTCTGAACGCAAAAAGGTTCACACTGAATATTTATTCTATAAGTGGTTTTTAGGTTGTCTTTATTTTGGATATAACGATCTGTACCGCGCATTACCTCGTCAAATTTTGCACAATAGACGTCCTGCGCTTTTATCAGGCTGTCTGATAAAGGTCGCCAAACTTTTAAAATGTATGCCTGATTATCGGCAACGATCTGGTCAAATTTTCTGACCTGCTTTTCGTCGAGCAAAAACAACTGAATGCGGCTGTTTTTTGTCGGGAAACATGACGGATCGGCGACAACCTTCAATGAAACAGTCGAAGCGCATGAAGCCAAACAGAGAGCGGTAACAGTAAAAATCAGACCAATTTTAAAGTTGCTATGAAACATAATCCGAACAATACCTATGACAAAATAGGTTTTCTGCGATTTATCTGCAATACAATTTTTTATTTTGGAAAATATTTGGCGGGTTTAATAATTCGGCTTTAGCGTCATACTGATGATGTTTGCGATATATTTGAAGAGGATTTCTTTCGGTAAGTCCAGAACAAATGGAATAGATTCCATATCGCAGACTATGCAAAATTTTTCTTTTTCGTTAACATGTAGTGGAATGGCGATTGCGCCTTTTGTATTTAAGCGCATCCAAATCCTTCGTATATCGCGCATTTTTTTATCATCGGTTGTGCAATAAGAGATTTCATCATCGATGATTGCACATGCAGCAAGGCTGTTTCGGTCATACGAATGGTTAAAGAAATCCGGCATTTCTTCTTCAAATCCGTAAATAAATATGCATTCCAATTTGATACCGTCATTTGAAAGCCTGTAAATTCGTGGGTAAACCAGTCCGTAATTGTCGCACAGCGCCTGAACGACGTTTTGTCGAATTGTATCAAAATTACCTGTGATCGCACTATTGACAGCATTGATCCTAACGAGCGATTCCGAATAGATTTTATAGACTTCAACGGCTTCCGGATATTTAATGACTACATTCATTCCGACATAATTCCAAAGAACGTGTTGCGGAAAAAAGACAATTTCCAGTTCCGTCATTTTCCCGGTGTACTCTTTGTAATTGGCAACGACTGAAGTGATCTCCAATGTATCGATTGCTTGTGTCATAGCCGGAGTAATTTGCTTGACGAAATCGTTTTCAAGTACTCGGGAAAAATTATTGTCGACGATTCTATTATGATCCAGTTTAAGGATTTGTTCTCCTGTCAGATTGATGTCCGTGATTTTTCCGAGATGGTCGATCCGGACAATTCCCAGAGTTCCTTTTTCGACGATTTTCTGTTCGAAGAGTTTGTAATTTGAAAAATATTCCTGAGAAATGAACTGTTCGATGATTTCCTGAAGAAGCGTGTGGAGGATCGTTGGCACGCGGAGAGAAACCTTGTCGGGAACAGATTTGTCTTTAGGACTGTCAATTGTCAAAACAGCAATAGGTCGGGATTCATATAGAACCGGTGCATACAGCAGATCGTTCTCATGCCATTGCTCCCGCAGTTTCATTGGAATTTCCGTACTCATTCCATCACTGACGATCAAGCGTGAATCGGCATCGCGCCAGGGAAGATAGAAAAATACTCCTATACGCCAGCGTTCAACGATTCCACCGAGCATTTCCCGGCGTTTGCTTGGCGGAAGTTTTGATAGATCGCTATGTTCTTTAATAAAAGTGGGAGAATAACCGGAATAGAGTGTTTTCTTCGTCTCGAATTTGGTATTTATAAAGGATAAACTGACTTTCTGCCACCCCGTTTTTCTCAATGTATCCAAAACCTGCTGGCACTTGGCATCCAGTCCTTTCCTGGATTTAAGCGCTGTTAAATTGGTTGCGAGAACTTCAATTAACTGTAGCGGACTGTCCATTTTTCCTCAGTAATAAAAAACTCCATTGATAAATTTTCAAAACGACACGGAAAATCTATCAATTTTCAGGTTGATGTACAAGGCGCTTGTTTTTCGTTAAAGTTTACTTGTCAGAAATCACATTCATCCTATTAAACAACTATTCGGAAAGAAGGAAATGGAGATGACGACAACTTATTCGTTACCTATTTATCTCAGTCGTGTTTATATTTGTACGGACTATTTGGAAAAACTACTATAGAAGCCGATTGATTAAGGGATTTATATGAAAAACACCGCTAAGGCGTTCGTACTGACTTTTCTTCTAATATCATCAGTTTTCGCTCAGGAGAAATTTAAACTGAACACATTTATCGATATGATCCAAAAGGCGTTTGAAAGTCCGGAAATTTCAACAGAACAATATCAGTTCCCAGCGGACTCGAATACCGATAAAGCGGTTATGGCTGATACGGCAAATACAGTCCCGGCACAACAGATAGCCGTCGCCATCCTTGAATTAGAACCGAACGGGATCAGTGTACCGGAAGGTAAAGCGCTTTCTGACCGGTTGCGTATCGAAGTTTTTAACATTGGAATTTTTGAAGTGATGGAACGCGAAAAGATGGCCAAAATTCTCGAGGAGATGCAATTCCAACAAAGTGGTTGCACGACAGATGAATGCGCAGTCGAGATAGGAAGATTGATTGGCGTCAGCAAGATGATCGCTGGTTCGGTGAGTAAAGTTGGCGAGATTTATTCGGTCAGCATTCGCCTGATAGACGTTGAGACGGGAAAGATCGAAGCCACAGCATTGGAAGATGTGGAAGGAAGCCTCGGATTTGTTTTAACACAGGCAATTCCTTCCGTCGCAATGCAAATCTCGGGTCTCGAAAAACCAGAGTTGCTCATTCCGCATAAAAAGACGGCATTTAATGTCGTGACCGATCCATATGATGCGGCTGTCTATGTCGATGGATTGTATAAAGGACAATCGCCAATGGAAATTGAAGTCGAGCCGGGTTATATGCATCGGATTCGTGCGACCAAAGACAACTATGAAGTTTGGGAAAAGTCGTATAAACTGGATAAAGAGCAACTAATGGAAATCAATATCGTTCTTTTACCAAAACAAGAACCGATCGTCACCGAAGTCGAATCAAAACCCAAAGAAAAGTCATATCGTCAGGGATTCAAAATTCGCTGGGTACAAACACAGTTAGATGAGAAAATAAACTCTCAGATTTATGAAATCAATCTTCTGAAAGACAGTGGAACGCAACTGTTTAAAGAGACCATTGATCAGACAGAAAATTCATTTGCGAGGATCAGTTCATTCAATGGAATGGAATTTCACAACATCCGCCAACCAAATAAAAATATGTCATTTGATTTTGGCGTTGGTGTTTATCGGGGGAATTTTGGTAAATGGATATCGAACGTTATCAACGACAATCATTCGGACGACGTTTATACGATGGCGACGTGGAGTCCGCAAGTGATGTTCGATTTCAAATTTGCACCGATCAGTTATCCGTTCCTTTATCCGTATGTAAGCGTTGGATTCGGGTATAATCTGCTCGTTATGACGGCTTATCGAAACGAACATTCGATTGGCGGACCGGTTTACCAATCATGGGGGTTGATGTATGGAGCGGGTGTCGAAATCCGGCCATTTCGGTTTTTCGGTGTCGCAGTTGAATGGAACCGGACAAATATGAACATGAGTTTACTTGACATCGACCGAGTCACAGATTATTTTAAATCGAACAATCTGAAAAAAATCGATTTGACCGGTAATAATGTGGCGTTATCGTTGAATCTTTATTATTAGGGATATTTTCTACAGGGAAACGGAAAAACTTTTCAAATTTAATTCGAGCGACCATCTGTATTTCAGCGATTTTAAATTGGTCAACTGAGAATATCCGTCAGCATTTTCCGGATGATTCAAGAATAACGGCAGATAACACTTCAACGGACCAACTTTTAAACCAATTCCCATATCGAAATGGCCGATAAATCGATCTGATCGATTAAGAGCGTCTCCATAATCACAAAAAGCAAACACCGAACCAAACCGATATTCCGCATTCATTCCAATTGCACCTTGTTTCCCAAAATAGCCTTGGTAACCTCTGAGATTGATTCCGTCTGCTACATGCCAATTTCTGAGCGGTGAAAATGGCGTATTACCGCTTCGGTCGTAGATGAAAAATTCCTGAAACGACGGATCGATTCCCCCACTGGCAAACCAGTATTCCTGTCGTGGCAGAGATGTTATCGACGAAGTCGCTGTAAATCCGGAGAATACACGGAGATTCAGCGACTCGGATTGATCTAATTTATAGTTGAATACGTACTCGGTAGAAATCTTTGCGAACAGATTCGAACCAATGCCCGAAGCAGTTCCATTACCAATCCGTAGATTCGTCAGGAATTCACAATCCGATAGAAACCACAGACGTTGGCTTTTCCATGAACCGGTAGCGATGGTCGTGCGTCCTTTCGTCCAACATTGCGGATCAAACGAATGCAGGTCGAAGATATCGATATATTCAAGCCCGAACCGAATGTCGCGCCGTCGATCCTGAAAAAACTTTGGATAGACGGCGCTATTCACCGAGAAACTATATAATTCTCTTCCGCTTGTCTGAGCCGCTGAGACGGAATAATTGAATTCAGATCCTATTTTTTCGTACAGTGTATTTTGATAGGAATAATAACCCAGAATGCGCTTTGATTTCCATCCGTACAGTGGTTTGATGATAAATTGATGGCGTATCGGAGTGATGTTTCCACGGAAAAAAACGGCGCCGGTTTGAATTGCGTTCGTGTAATCTGCTGTAGCAAACGGAAGGAAAAACACCTGAAAACGAA
>JAQUKI010000045.1 GCA_028719225.1 Fidelibacterota bacterium
AACCGCTCGCACATCAACGGAACATAAGACTCACGCAAGTCTCCGAACAAACCTTCGGCAACATTAAAGACGATTTGTGGTCTGGCTTTATCCAGACGCCGCATTACAGCATCATCGCCTTCGAAGGCGACGACTGCGTACCCGTTTTCTTTAAATGAATTTATGATTGATTGTACCGTCCGAAGACTATCGCCTTCGGCGAAAAGGTCAGGAGGAATATCTTCGTCATCCAGCTCGGTGGCGAAGCGTTTTGCATACTCCTTCCTTAATCCTTTTTTTGTACTATACGTAACAGCAACTTTCATTTTTGTTGCGCAGAATTTAAGTATATTTTCACATAAAGAAAGAAAAATATTTATTGTTTTTTAAAAAATATTTTGATACAGAACATACAACCGGAAGCATAAATTATTTCAGCGGCACAACATATTTGACCATCAGAATAAAATGGCAAACACTGCCCAGAATCACGAATAAGTGGAAAATCTCATGAAATCCAAAGACTGGCGGGAAAGGATTCGGCCATTTTCTTGAATAGATAACGGCGCCGATTGTATAAAAAAGCCCACCGGCAAGCAACCAAGCCAACGCATTAAAACCAACCGCTCGATAGAGCGGAACGAGTGCAATCACCGCCAGCCAACCCATAAAAACATAAATTATCGTAGCAAGTCGACGCGGCGCGTCCATCCAGACGGTTTTCATGATAATTCCTGCGAGCGCTGTTGCCCACACTAATCCGAACAAAGTCCAGCCCCACCCACCCCGAAGCGGGATCAGGCAGATCGGTGTGTAGGTCGAAGCGATAAAGATAAAGATCATCATGTGATCGATCCGGCGGAGCCAAAGCATTTTTTTTTCAGATGAATCCAACCAGTGATAGACCGTGCTCGTGGTGTAGGACAACAGCATTCCGGCTCCGTAGATCGAAAAACTGACGATATGCCACGGTTTTGCTGAACGGCTGGAATGTACAACAAGATAAGCCAACGCAACGACTGAAGCCAACGCGCCGAGAAAATGCGTGAATCCACTGATAGGATCTTTAAGTTTTTTCATTTTGAATATTCTTTCGTAAAAACAATAGCGATCGGCCAACCCAACATCGATATCATTGTCCGATTTTAAAAGCCTTTTGCAGTGTCTTGAAATAGGCGGGTTCGTCAGCAAACGTATCATAAGAAAAGAAAACAACATTTGGGAAGCCGCTTGACAGACTGATCATCGTTTTCGCCATTGCATCGAATTTATTTTGATTGTAAACGCCGATACCCATCCATACTTTATTTTTCGGAATAGATGAATCAATTTCCCGTGTAATCATCTCAAACTTGTCAGCATTTTTCGTATAATTCATCGGAACTGCGAAATCGATCCAACCGTTTTTCAACCAGGTTTCCCAATCCTGAAAGAAGTGATTTTTCGCTTCGATGGGATCCGGTTTGACAGCAGTGCTAAGTAGAACAGGTCTCTGTGAGGCCGTTAAAGATTCCCGGATACCGCGAATCATTTCGTTAATACCTTCTCTTCTAAATTCGTCCCAGTCATTTATGTTTTGCTCTAACATTTGATCGTCCAACCCATTATAGAACGATTTATTAGAAATGGATAGAAGAACCGGATCGACACCGCATTTTTGTTTAAATCGAAACCGTGCCTGTTCATTGAAGTCATAACTATCTTTCGGATAGCGGACATAATCCAGATGCACACCGTCAACCGGATATTTCTGTACTATTTCGGAGACGATTTGAATGAGATGTAGCCGGACTTCGGGAACAAGCGGTGAGAGATAAATTCCTTCCGTTCCTTTTTTCTTGAATTCGTCAACCGATCGGTCTATATCCCGAATCCCATTTTCATCGACAGCGCACCATTCCGGATGTTTCCAGTAGAGATGTTCGCGGCTTTTCGGTCTGTCATCCGAAGACCATAATAAATAAACGTTCAACCAGACATGAATTTTTAACCCGTTGCCATGAGCTGCAGTGACTGCATAATCGAGCGGATCGAAACCGCTCCCGTCGAGACGGTCGGCTACCGGAACGATTTCCGAATTATAATACGCATCGCCGCGACCTCTGACCTGAACGAAGATATCGGTGAACCCGTTAAGCCACGCAAAATCGATAAAACGGTCGATACTTTTCTTATCAGTCATCTGATTGCGGACAACCCACAAACCAAGATGGCGTTCTTGCGGATAGAGTTGAGAAAAATCCACTAAGACAAAAAGAAAGAGGGCAGCGAGTATCGCTGCCCGATGATTATTTCGCCGATCTTTAAACAATCGGATATCCGCTTTTATTCTCCCTTCTCCTCAGATTCTGGAGCGGAAGATTCGGTCTTTGCTTCTTCTTTAGCGGGAGTTTTTTTCACTTTTTCGCTGGTTTCTTTTTTAGATGGTTTCGCCGGTTTCTTCTCGGTTTTTTGAGCCGAAGCGGAAGCCTCTGTCTTTTTGGGGGCTGCGGCGGAAATTTCTTTCCCTTTTTCTTCGGATTCTTTTTTGGCCGGTTTTGCCGGTTTTTTCTCTTCAGCTGGTTTTTTATAATCGACAAATTCGATCAGCGAAACCGCGGCGGCGTCATTTTCCCGGAATCCTAATTTTACAATTCGTGTATATCCGCCATTGCGCGTTGCATATTGCGGCGCAATGTGATCGAACAACTGCTTGACGAGAGTTCTGTCGTTCAGAACTTTGTAGGCGAGTCGTCTGTGGTGAATCGTGCCTTTTTTCCCAAAAGTGATGAGACGTTCAACGACGCGTCTGAGTTCTTTCGCACGGGCGTCGGTCGTCTTGATTTTTCCATGTTGGATCATCGCACCTGCCATACCGGATAACATCGCTTTCCGGTGACTGGCTACCATCCCAAGTTTTGCTACACGTTTCTGGTGGCGCATTTCTATAAACTCCTATCGGTGTTAATCTTCTTTTTCAATTAAATATTTCTCGACGTCGATACCGAATTCGAGATTCATGCTCTTGAGTTTCGCCATCAGTTCGTTCAGTGATTTACGTCCAAAATTTTTGAACTTCAACATCTCCGATTCTTCTTTGGAAACTAAGTCGGCGATTGTCCTGATATTATTGGCTTTCAGGCAATTGTACGAACGAACGGAGAGTTCCATCTCATCGACACTCTTCCTTAACAGATTCCGTACTTTGACGATATCTTCGCTTGGAATGTCCTTCGGGAAATCGACCGGTTTGGATTCCACCTTTGAAAAGAGTCCAAAATATTCTCTCAGCAGATTCGATGCGATGTCGATGGATTCTTCCGGCGTGATGCTTCCATCGGTTTCGATTTCCATGATCATCTTTTCCAGAACCTCGCGGGATGTGCCCGGCAGGTTTTCGACACGGAAAGAAACATTGGTGATCGGTGAAAAAATGGAATCGATAAAAATCGTACCGATCGGAAAATCCAGCGTCTTGTTTTTCTCGGCGGGAACCCAGCCGGTTCCGCGCGATATTTTCAATTCTATCGAGAAATCTGCCTTTTCATTCATCGTACAGAGATGGAGTTCAGGATTGAGAATCTTGAACTGTGTCGTATCTTTGCCAATCTCTCCGGCAAGAAACTCACCTTCGCCCTTGAATTGAATATGAATTTTGTCAGGCTTCGGATCATACAATTTCAGGCGCACCTGTTTAAGGTTGAGGATTATGTCTGCCACATCTTCTTTGACGCCTGTAATGGAGGCAAATTCATGAAGGACGCCGTCTATTTTGATCGACGAGATCGCGGCACCGGGGATCGAAGTGAGCAGAACTCGTCTCAGCGCGTTTCCGATCGTCGTCGCAAAACCACGCTCCAACGGTTGTACGACATAAATACCGTGTGTGGCTGTGGACTGTTCTTTTACAACTCTGGCTATAATTTGCTCTTGTGTGGTCATTTATCTCCTCACTATTTAGAATAGAGTTCAACGACTAATTGTTCGTTCACGTCCACACCCATTTGGTCTCTTTCGGGAACCTGAACAAAAATACCCTGAAGTTTGGCTTTGTCAAGGATCAGCCAGGAAAGTTCATGGTCGCCGTGAATTCGCTTAATGGATTCATGGATCGCGTCCATTTTCCGGCTTTTTTCTCTGACCTGGATGACGTCGTTTGGTTTAACGAGATAGGAAGGAATGGTGACGATTTTCCCATTGACGGTAAAATGTCTGTGGCTGACCAACTCGCGCGCCATTTTCCTTGAGGATGCGAATCCGAGCCGATAGACGACATTGTCGAGACGGCTTTCCAAAAGTTTCATCAGGTTGGTACCTGTGATACCATGTTGTCCGGTCGCGATCTCGAAATAGCGTCTGAACTGCTTTTCGAATATCCCGTAAATCCTTTTGATTTTCTGTTTTTCTCTCAACTGCAAACCGTAGTTTGACAGCCGTCTGCGATTGGTTTGTCCATGTTGTCCCGGGACGTAACTTTTTTTCTCGAAAGAGCATTTGGTGCCATTGCACCGCTCGCCTTTCAGAAAAAGCTTTCTGCCTTCCCTGCGACACAACTTACAAACCGGACCTGTATATCTTGCCATCTATTTATACTCCCAAGATTTGACTTTATACTCTTCTGCGTTTTGGAGGTCTGCATCCGTTATGCGGGATGGGCGTGACATCCTTGATTGACATGATCTGGAGTCCTGCCAGATTCAGCGCGCGTATGGCGGCTTCTCTGCCTGCGCCCGGGCCTTTGACCCGAACCTCAACGCGACTCAATCCCAGTTCCATCGCTTCCTTCGCGGCTTTCGTGGATGCTAGCTGAGCGGCAAACGGAGTATTTTTCCGGGAGCCTTTGAAACCGGCGGCTCCCGCCGATGCCCACGAGATTACATTTCCGAAATTATCCGTAAGCGAAATGATTGTATTATTAAAGGTCGCCTTGACAGTCGCGATACCTTCAGCGTCCACCTTAATTTTTTTCTTTTTCTTCGTTGCGGCACGTTTTTGTGGCAATTCAGATACCTCCTTTATTATCCTTTCTTACCGACTTTCGTCTTCTTTCTGGTGACCGTACGTCTCGGACCTTTGGCGGTACGGGCGTTGGTCTTCGTGCGCTGTCCTCTGACAGGCAATCCACGTCTGTGTCTGAGGCCACGATAGCTTCCGATTTCCATCAGACGTTTGATATTCATCTGGTTTTCCGTTCGGAGCGCGCCTTCGACTTTTTCTTCGTTGCTGATCACGTTTCGTATGTCTTTGACCTGTTCTTCCGTCAGATTTTTCACACGGATTTCCGGATCGACTTTCGCTTTCAGCAGAATATTCGTGGCTGTCGTTTGACCTATTCCAAAGATATAGGTCAAAGCAATTTTTACTTTTTTATCGTTAGGTAAATCTACACCGGCAATTCGAGCCAAAATTTCCTCCTACTACCTGTTAACCCTGACGTTGTTTGTGCTTTGGGTTGCTACAAATGACTCTTACCACACCTTTGCGACGAATGATTTTACATTTATCACAAATTTTCTTAACTGATGATCTCACTTTCATGGTCTGTCCACTTTATTTATATCTGTAAGTTATTCTTCCTTTGCTCAAGTCGTATGGCGAGAGTTCCAGCGTCACTTTGTCGCCCGGCAAAATCTTGATGAAGTGCATTCTCATCTTGCCGGAAACATGTGCCAAAACTTCGTGCCCGTTTTCAAGGACGACCCGAAATGAAGCATTGGGTAAGTTCTCTTTTATCGTTCCATCTACCTTGATCAGTTTTTCTTTCGTCATGCGTTCTGTTCTTTCATTCGCTTACGGACAGAATAACCGGCCCGTTTTCGGTGATGGCAATTGTGTGTTCGTAATGCGCTGACGGTTGATGATCGGCTGTGACTACCGTCCAATCGTCATCCAGAGCATAAACTTCGAATGTCCCGGCGTTCACCATCGGTTCGATCGCCAGGCACATTCCCGGTCTGAGAACCGGTCCTCTGCCGGCTTCACCGTAATTCGGGACTTCCGGACTTTCATGTAATCTTTCTCCAATGCCGTGACCTACCATGTCGCGCACGACAGAGAATCCATTCTTTTCGGCATAAGATTGAACAGCGTTTCCAATATCCGACAGGTGTTTACCCGGAAGCGCTTTTTCGATTCCTTTATACAAAGAATCCTTGGTAACCTGCATCAGATGGGCTTTGACTTCACTGACTTCGCCGACGGCAAATGTATAGGCGGCGTCACCATAGTAACCATCTTTCTCGACGCCGACATCGACTGAAACGATCTGTCCGGCAAGTAGTTCTCTTTTTGAGGGAATACCGTGAACGACTTCTTCATCGATGCTGATGCAAATACTCGCCGGGTATCCACGATAACCTTTGAAAGCCGACTTCGCATGACGGCTGTGAATGTAATCATCCGCAATCTTGTCGAGTTTCCTCGTCTGGATTCCGGGTTTGATCTCTCGCCCAAGAACAAGTATGGTTTCTGCGACGATTCGGTTACTCTCGCGCATTTTCTCAATTTCTTCTTGTGAACGAATATAGATCATATGACGTCTTTTAATGACGACCTCTCATCTTACCGCTTTTCAGGAATCCGTCGTAATGCCGCATCAGTAAATGCGATTCGATCTGCTGAAGCGTATCCAGCGCGACGCCGACGATGATCAACAAACTGGTACCGCCGAAAAATGACGCCAACTGATAGTCAATGTCTATGACTTTCATCAGGATATAGGGAAAAATGGCGATGAACGCGAGGAAAATAGAGCCCGGAAGGGTCACTTTTGTCAGAATATTGTCGATGAATTCGGATGTCTTTTTTCCGGGACGAATGCCGGGAATGAACCCACCGTATTTCTTCATGTTATCAGCCACCTCGATCGGGTTGAAAGCTATCGCCGTGTAAAAATAAGTAAAGAACACAATGAACGTACCATAGATTATCCAATAGACGATAGACTCCACGCCGAAAAAGCGCATCATTCCCTGAATAAATTCGCTGTTCGGGAAAAAAGTTGCAATCGTGCTTGGAATAAACATGATCGATTGCGCGAAAATGATCGGCATAACACCGGCTGTATTAACCCTTAATGGGATATGTGTTGCCTGGCCGCCATAGACTTTCCGTCCGACGACGCGTTTGGCATACTGAACGGGAATTTTCCGCTGTCCCTGCGTCAGTAGCACCACAAATCCAACAATAATGAACATCAAACCGATCAGAATGACTTCAGTAAAAATCCCCCGGACATCTTCCGAGATCAGTTTAATTTCGCTGACAACTACATTAGGAATGCGCGCGATGATACCGATCATGATGATCAGGGAAATTCCGTTTCCGATTCCGCGTTCAGTGATTCGTTCGCCGAGCCACATAATTAATATGGTTCCAGCAGTCAATGTAATCATCGCCATCAAAGTAAAACCGATTCCGGGATTCGGAACGACCGGCAGAATCTGATTACCGATGCGAGCGGACATCTGTGAACTCATCAGGAACTGGGCGATACCGAACGCCTGAAGCGCCGAAATGAGAACCGTCCCGTACCGTGTTAACTGTGTAATTTTTTTCCGTCCCTCTTCGCCTTCTTTCTGAAGTTTCTGGAAATAGGGAATCACCGCGCCGAGTAATTGAATGATGATCGAAGCGCTGATGTATGGCATAATGCCGAGAGCAAAGAGCGTTGCGCGTGAAAATGCGCCGCCTGCGAAAAGATCATACAATCCGAACAGAGTATTGGATAAATTCCGCATCGCCGCACCCATGACTTCGCTGTCAATCCCGGGAATTGGGATGTACGAACCGACCCGGAAAACAATGAGGATCGATAAGGTATAAAAAATACGTTTTCTTAATTCGGGAATTTTAAAGATACTCTGGAATTGTTGTTTCATATGATCTCAGCCTTTCCCCCAGATGCTTCGATTTTTTCTTTTGCAGTTTTGCTGAATGCATTGGCGACGACATGAACAGGTTCGGTAATCTCGCCGTTTCCAAGAATCTTGACCGGTTTTGCCGCTGTTTTAATATATCCTTTTTGAAGAAGCGTCTCGATGGTCACTTCCGGTAATTGCAGACGCGCGACAACATCTAAATTGACGATCTGAACTTCTTCTTTGAAAATGTTCTTGAACCCGCGCTTCGGAAGCCTTCTGTAAATCGGCATCTGCCCGCCTTCATGCCACGGCCGAAATTTGGTGCCGACGCGTGAGCCGGAGCCTTTGTTTCCGCGTCCGCTTGTGCCGCCGGTTCCGGAAGCGTTTCCTCTGCCCACTCGTTTTTCATTTGTCTTTGCGCCTTGCGCATATTTGAGGGAACCTAAATTCATAACTATTCCTTGACTTCTTCAATTTTTAATAAATGTGAAATCGAATTGACCATGCCGCGAATTGCGGGATTGTCCTGATGAATGACCGTCTGGTGCATTCGGTGAATTCCAAGCGCTTCCAAAGTCCGCTTGGCGCGTGCCCGATAATCGATTCCGCTTTTGATCTGCGTAATTTTCAACATATTGTTTGCGGCTTTTTTCTTCATATTCCAAATACCTCCTGAACCGTTTTCTCGCGTTTGTGAGCAACGGAATACGGGTCTCTCAGTTTTTCAAGAGCAACCATCGTCGCTTTCACGACATTGTGGGTGTTGTTGCTTCCGATTGATTTGGATAAAATGTCTTTGATTCCTGCCTGCTCCATGATCGCACGTATTGCGCCGCCGGCGATGATTCCCGTTCCGGGCGTTGCTGGCTTGAGGAATACTTTCGATGCACCGAATTTGGCGGTGACCGTGTGAGGAATAGTGCCGTTGATGACGGGTACTTTCACGATATTCTTTTTGGCGCTTTCTTTTCCCTTCGCCACGGCAGTCGTCACTTCCAATGCCTTCCCGAGGCCGATTCCAACGTGACCTTTTCCGTCACCTATCGCGACAATGGCATTAAATCTGAACCGGCGTCCTCCGGTGACCACCTTCGAGACTCTATTGATCTTTACGACTTTTTCTTCTAGCAGTTCAAGCTGTGTAGCGTCGACTGTTTTCAAATCTTAATTCCTCCCGAGTTTAGAATTCCAATCCGGCTTTTCTGGCGGCGTCGGCCAATGCTTTGACGCGACCATGGTATTTATATCCACCCCGGTCGAAAACTACTTTCGTTATTTTTTTCGATATCGCTTTTTCGGCTAATACTGTCCGACGAGCGCACTCTTGTCAACCTTCTTGGTTCCCTTCACGATTTTCTCTTTGATTTCGGGCGTCAGGTCCGAAACTGAGAAAAAGGACGTATGATTCGTGTCGTCGATCAATTGTGCGTAGATGTGGGTCAGGCTGCGAAACACGGCGAGCCGGGGTCTTTCCGGTGTGCCATGGACATTTTTTCTGATCCTACGTCTTCTTTTATTCCGAGCGAATTCTTTTTCTTTAGTGATATTTTCCATTCCGTTACCCCTATTTCACTCCAACTTTCTTGCCGGCTTTTCTCCGGATATGTTCACCCTGATAACGAATACCAAATCCTTTGTAAGGTTCCGGCGGGCATATCAGGCGCAGTTTGGCGGCTACCTGTCCGACTTTTTGTTTATCGATGCCTGAAATCAGGATGTTGAGGTTCTTGGGCACCGAAAGCGTAATTTCTTCCGGAGGCGTAAATAAAATCGGATGCGAAAGTCCGACATTCATAAAAAGCGATTTCCCTCTTAACTCAACGGAGAAACCGATGCCTTCGATTTCCAGCAATTTTGAATATCCGACCGAAACACCCTGAACCATGTTGGCGATCAGCATGCGTGTCAGCCCGTGTAAGGCTTTGTGCGTTTTGCTGTCGCTCGGGCGGGTCACGACGATTTCATTCTCGGTTTTTATTACGGTCATGTCCGCCGGGTATTGCCATTGCAATTTCCCTTTCGGTCCCTTGACTTCGACGGTATTATTTTGAATTGAGATATCTACGCCTTTAGATATTTCAATAGGTTTTTTTCCGATTCGAGACACTGTTTACTCCTTACTACCTATCATTACCATATATAGCAAAGTACTTCGCCGCCGACATTGTTTTTCCGCGCGACTTTATCGGTGATGACGCCCAGTGGTGTAGAGAGGATGGCGATACCCAATCCTCCGACAACGCGGGGAACTTGCGATGACGGTACATACAAGCGTCTGCCGGGACGGCTGATTCTCTCAAGCCCTTCGATGACCGGTTCGCCCGTCTTCTGATATTTGAGATAGATACGAATCAATCCCTGTCTGCCGTCTTTGACCAGAATGAAGTCCTTGATATAGTTCTCATATTTTAGGATCAGAGCCATCTTCTTTTTCAGATTGGATGCGGGAATATCTACCCAGCGATGATTGGCAACCTGAGCGTTTCTGACTCGTGTTAAAAAATCTGCAATTGGATCGGTTACTGGCATATTAAAAATACTCCTGTTTTACCAGCTGGCTTTCGTGATACCCGGAATCTCGCCCTTGAGCGCCAATTCCCTGAAACATAAGCGGCAAAGACCAAATTTGCGATAATATCCTCTCGGACGTCCGCATATCGAGCACCGGTTGACGCTTCTCGTTGAAAACTTCGGTTTACGTTTTGCTTTCGCAATCAAAGATTTCTTTGCCATATCAATTTCTCTCCCCAGAAGTCGATGCGGCGGCACGCTTCTTGAACGGGAATCCGAAGCAGGCCAAGAGTTCGTACGCCTCGGCATCCGTCTTTGCACTTGTCGTTATCGTTATATTCATTCCGCGGATCTTATCGACTTTATCATAGTCGATCTCCGGGAAAATGATCTGGTCTTTCAACCCCATCGAATAGTTTCCACGCCCGTCGAACGATTTGTCGGATAATCCCGAAAAATCACGGACACGCGGGATAGCGGTCGAGATCAATCTATCTAAAAATTCATACATTCTTTCATGTCTGAGAGTCACACAGCATCCAACCGGATCTCCCATACGAATCTTGAAATTCGAAATCGCTTTTTTTGCACGGGTCGTGACCGGTTGTTGACCTGATATCGTGCGAATGTCCTCGATAGAACTCTTGAGGCTCGCCGGCTCTTCCTTACTCTTGCCGATACCGACGTTAATCGTGATCTTAGTAAGTTTTGGAACCTGCATGATATTTTTGTACTCGAACTTTTTCATCAATGCCGGAACGACTTCTTTTCCGTACAATTCGAGTAATCTGGGTTTATATTCTGACTTTTTCGTCACTGACAACTCCTTATGATATGCTGTCGATTACTTCGTCTGTTTTCTTGGAATAGCGCACTTTTTTGCCGTCCTTGAGAAAGCGATAACCAACCCGTGTGGGTACGTCCGTATGAATGAGAACAATCTTGGAAACGTCGATCGGCGCTTCTTTTTCGATGATTCCGCCTTGCGGATTTTTCTGGCTCTTGCGCATGTGTCTCTTGATAAAATTAACGCCTTCGATGATGACCGTATTTTTATCGGGGAAAACCTTCAGCACTTTTCCGATCTTTCCACGGGATTCTCCCGTTGTCACTTTTACTAAATCATTTTTCCGAATACGAAACATTCTGATTCTCCTTTAAATCACTTCAGGCGCCATCGAGACGATTTTCATATAATTTTTTTCTCGCAGTTCTCTGGCAACAGGCCCGAAAATACGGGTGCCCTTCGGCTCCAAATTGTTGTCGATGAGAACTACCGCATTGTCATCAAAGCGAATATAGGATCCGTCTTTGCGACGAATTTCCTTCGTTGTGCGAACGATGACTGCCCGTGATTTTTCGCCTTTTTTCACCATTCCGCCTGGCGTCGCCTGCTTGACCGTTACGACCAGAACATCACCGACCGATCCGAATTTCCTTCCGGAACCGCCCAAAACCTGAATACAGAGCACTTTTTTTGCGCCGGTATTGTCTGCAACATTCAACCTTGTCTCTTGCTGTATCATTGGATATTCACCCTACTCTTTCTCTGCGGATTTGACGATTTCCAACAAAGACCATCTCTTCAATCGGCTAAGCGGACGGGTCTCTCCGACCTTAACGACGTCGCCGATGGTGCATTTGTTTTCCGGATCATTGGCATAGAACTTGGATGTCCGTCTGACATATTTTCCATAGGTCGCATGTTTTACGGTTCTTTCTACGGAAATGACGATTGTCTTGTCCATTTTATTACTCACCACAGTACCGATGAGGACTTTTCTTTTCTCTTGTGTCGTCATTTTTCAATTTCCTGTGTTTGTTTGCTCTTTTCGGAGGTTACTCGTTTACCCAGTTCGAATTCGCGAAGAACCGTCTTGATTTGCGCGATCTCTTTCCGAACTTCCTTTATCTTCAGGGGATTTTCCAACTGCTGGAGTGCCTTTTGGAAATGAAGATTTTCGAGAGCCGAAATATCGTCTTTCAGTTTCGTTTCCAGTTCGGCGACGGATAATTCCGATAATTTATTTTTCTTCACGTTACGCTCCTACCTCTCGTCGTGCGACAATCTTGGTCTTGATGGGCAGTTTAAAAGCGCCCGTTTCGAATGCCTCTTTGGCTTCCGCTTCATTGCCGACTTCTACTTCAAATAAAATTCTGCCGGGTTTGACAACAGCGACCCAGAACTCTGGCGCGCCCTTGCCTTTTCCCATGCGGGTTTCTGCCGGTTTCTTAGTGACAGGCTTATCGGGAAATATTCGAATCCACATTTTCCCATGTTTTCTGACTTTTCTGGCAATAGCTACGCGGACGGCTTCGATCTGACGAGCGTCGATCCAACCGCATTCCAGCGCTTTCAAGCCAAAATGCCCAAAGCAGACTTCGTTACCGCGATTGGCAACACCTTTCATCCTGCCTCTGTGCTGTTTTCTATGTTTAATTTTTCGAGGTGCCAGCATTGTTAAATTCCTTTATTGCTTTTTCTTGAAAGTTTCTCCGTTACAAATCCATACTTTAATGCCGATACATCCATAAGTCGTATGGGCCGTAATCGAAGCAAAATCTATGTCAGCGCGCAAAGTATGCAATGGAACACGACCTTCACGAGCAGTTTCCCTCCGTGCGATTTCCGAGCCGCCGAGTCTTCCGCTGCACTGAATACGAATGCCTTCTGCGCCCATCCGCATCGTCGCCTGAATCGCCTTTTTCATCGCTCTTCTGTATGATACTTTCTTGACGATCTGCGCGGAGATATTGTTGCCGACCAATACAGCATTCAGTTCAGGCCTCTTGATCTCATTGACATTGATCTGAACGTCCGTCTTGGTGATCTTTTGGAGTTCCAGTTTCAACAAATCGACTTCTTCGCCCTTTTTACCAATTACAATGCCGGGACGAGATGTATTGATCGTGATCGTGATCTTTTTGGAAGTCCGGTGAATGTCGATACCAGCTATTCCTGCGTTCGGAATTCTTTTTATTAAATAACGGCGAAGCGTTATATCTTCCGTCAGTTTGGCCGTAAAGTTTTTTGCATCGAACCAGTTACTGCTCCAATCTTTATTAAAACCCAGACGAAAACCTATTGGATGAGTTTTTTGACCCAAGAAACCTCCGATTATTTTTTCTTTTGATTCTTGCCGACTTTATCTTTTTTCTCGGCAATGGTTACAGAAATATGGCTACTGCGCTTGCGGATGATCGACGCGCGCCCCATCGAACCGGCGCGAAAACGTTTGACCGTTGCGCCTGCATCGACTAATATAGTTTTCACGAATAAATCTTCGGGACTCACGCCTGCTCCACCTTCCAGTGTCATGAGATTTGAAACGGCGGACCGAACGGTTTTTTCAATCCATTCCGACGCTTTTTTGTTGCTGAAATGCAACTGATTCAGCGCCGTCTCGACGTCTTTCCCGCGAACAAGGTCGGCAACCATGCGAACTTTTCGCGGAGATTGCTTGATATGTCTGCTGATGGCTTTTGCTTCCATATTCGTTACTTCGCACCCTTCTTTTCTGCTCCGGCATGCCCGCGGAATATTCTCGTGTGCGAAAACTCGCCGAGTTTATGTCCTACCATGTTTTCCGTGACAAATACCGGGATAAACTTATTTCCGTTATGAACGGCGACGGTTTGGCCGACAAATTCGGGAGAAATCGTCGATCTTCTGGCCCAGGTCTTGATGACCTTTTTCTTGCCCGAAGTATTCATCTGCTCAATTTTCACCAGCAGCTTGGCGTCAATGTATGGTCCTTTCTTCAGCGAACGACTCATTCGTCTCTCTCCCTATTTAGCCCGTCTTTTTACAATGAATTTACTGCTCGGATTCCGTTTCTTGCGAGTCCGGTATCCTTTCGTTGGTTTGCCCCAAGGCGTGCAGGGATGTCTGCCGCCGGAGCTCTTTCCTTCTCCACCACCCATCGGATGATCGAGTGGGTTCATCGCGACGCCTCTGACTTTCGGTCTGCGACCTAACCAGCGATTTCGTCCGGCTTTTCCCAAAGAAATATTCTCGTGCGTCTTATTTCCAACAACGCCAACCGTGGCATAGCATTCATCAAAAATCAAGCGCATCTCGCCGGATGGCATTTTTAATGTGACATACTTGCCTTCTTTCGCCATGATCTGAGCGGAGGTGCCTGCGCCGCGAGCGATTTGACCGCCGCCTTTTGGCTTCAATTCGATGTTGTGAATAAATGTGCCCGCCGGAATATTTTTCAATTGGAGCGTATTGCCGACCTTGATCGGCGCTTCGGATCCGGATATGATGACGTTACCGACTTCCAGTCCGTCATTCCCAAAAGGAGACAAAATAAGCCTTAAGACAAAGGCTGAAAGAAGAACTACTAGAAATAAAATATTATATTTCTTCATATTTTTTCCTTCTGGTAATATTTATACATCAGCTGTC
>JAQUKI010000046.1 GCA_028719225.1 Fidelibacterota bacterium
TAGCCGATGAACTGACAAACGCGTTATACGAAAATGATGATGCGCTTTATCATCGGACTGTCGAGATCGGGAGAAAACTCAGCAATCTTTGTAGGCTCTATCCGATGTTCGGAAATTACCTTACCAGACTTGAAGAATCGCAGTATCTGTTTCAGGAAATTTCGAATCAGTTGACAAATTTCGCGAGTGGTCTTGAGTTCGATCCACTTCAGTTGGAAAAGATCAACCAGCGTCTCTATTCCTTACAACAGTTGTTGAAAAAATACGGTTCCGGTTTGGACGAAGTCATCGCTTATGCCGAACAAATCAGGAAAAACCTGGCCGAAGACGATGGGCTGGATGTGGAATTATCGAGATTGACGAAAGAAGTCACCGTTGCGGCCGAAAAATACTTCGTGTCAGCAAAACGATTATCGGAAAGACGCAAGGAAGAATCGATTCATCTGGAATCGAAACTCGATTCGGCATTAAATCGTCTTGGAATTAATGGAAGCCGGTTCAAAGTGCAGATCGAACCGGTTCGTGAAATGAATGGACGGACAATCGGCGAATCGCCGAACAATTTGATAGGAGAAAAGGGAATCGATCGTGTCATTTTCCATATTTGCACGAATCCAGGTGAACCGCTCAGACCGCTCGCCGAAATTGTTTCCGGTGGTGAAGTTTCCCGAATCATGTTGGGATTAAAGTCGATTCTGGCCGGACGAGATCAGATCCCGGTTCTGATTTTCGATGAGATCGATACGGGAATATCAGGTCGAGTTGCCCGAATCGTCGGAGAAGAACTTCGGGAATTGTCGAAATTTCACCAGATCATATGTATTACACACCTGGCACAAATCGCCGGGCTCGGCACTGATCATTTAAGCGTCCAGAAAAATTCAGAGAACGGAAGAAGCGCTACTCAAATTATCCGTCTCTCGGGAGACGAACGGATAAAGGAGATTGCTACGATGATCGGTGGAAAATCTATTAGCCAGACGACTCTCCGGCAAGCGGAAGAACTTTTATCAGAAAAATAAATCGATCCGTTTTACTCGATTAGGAGGTTCGGTTCAGTGTGAACTGAAATGAAAGTGTCCGCGCCGTACTTATTTCTAATTTGTTTTTCTACGTTTGTCGCAATATCATGTGCCTCACAAATGCTGAGATTTGGATCGACACGAACATGAATATCGATCGCTATGTTATATCCGATCTTCCGTGTTCGCAGATTGTGTGGTTTGATGATACCCGGGCAATTTGAAACGACCTCGATGATTTCACTTTCGATTGAATCATCAAGTGATCCTTCTGATAATTCCCGGATACTGACGACTGTAATAGAGTAAGCAACTTTAATGATGAAAAAACTGACGATGACGGCGGCAATTGGGTCCAGAATTCGCCAATTATCTCCAAGAAGAATTGCACCACCGATACCGATCGTCGTACCAATTGAGGAAAACGCATCTGAACGATGATGCCATGCATTGGCAACAACAGCTTGACTGGATATCTCGTCACCAATTTTAACTGTATATCGATATAACAATTCTTTAAGGATTACTGATATAATTGCCGCGATTAAAGCAATATTCCCCGGTTTTTCGAGAGGAGAGCCTGAAAGATTTAAAATAATTTTTTTTCCGCCTTGCCAGAAAATACCAACTCCAACGACTAAAAGTGCCAAACCAATGAACGCTGTAGCCAATGTTTCGAATTTACCATGTCCGTAATCATGTTCACGATCGATCGGTTTTCGAATAACCTGGAAACTTACTAATACGACGATATCTGTTATAAAATCGGATAAAGAATGAACGGCATCGGCTATCATGGCGCCGCTTTGTCCTACAATTCCGGCAACCATTTTGAAGGCTGTTAAAAGTAAATTTGTGAAAAAGCCGATCCACGTAACTTTGTTGGCCTTAGCAGCACGAACATCATTAGATTTCATTTTAAACTCCTATAAAATATTTCTCCCTCGTTTTAAAAGAAAGTAAAGATAATCGGTTAAACAAAAGGAGAAGTTATGAGGCAAATTTTTATCCTAAGCCATACACCCCGGTTTAGGAAAAATGCTGTCAGAAAACAGTGCATCGTATTTTAAAAATAATTCACATAGAAGAAAAGATAAATATTGTGATAGTCTTCCGTGCTTATGAAAAACAATATGGTTTAGATACGAAAAATATTTGTTGACTAAAAATTTTAGAAGCGATATATTGAGCCATCAATAGTAACTCGGTTTTGAACTACAAATGATGAATGAATGTGATAAAAGGTCTCCCAAAATCCGCAATGACTTGGTTTTTTACGTCATTTTTCTGCTGTTAGCGATCCTTCCCGAAATTCTATTTTCAGAGGATAATTGTCCGGAGTGGGCAAAAACTGCGATCTGGTATCAGATATTTCCAGAACGATTTCGGAATGGAGATACAAAAAATGATCCGACTGTTGAAACGCTTGAAGGAACCTGGCCGTACGATCATCAGGCCGGTTGGCAAATTACACCATGGACATCAGATTGGTACAAATTGCAACCGTGGGAGGAGAAAAATGCTCACGGTTTTTATTACAACGTTCAAACACGCCGATATGGTGGAGATATTCAGGGGATTTTAGATGAACTCGGCTATTTGCAGGATATTGGTGTTACTGCGATCTATCTGAATCCGGTTTTCGAGTCTCCATCCGCTCACAAATATGGTGCTACGGATTATCATCACATCGATAACAACTTCGGGCCGGATCCGATCGGTGATTTATCAATTTGTAAAACCGAAAAACCGGGGGATCCGTCAACCTGGAAATGGACTTCTGCAGACTTATTGTTTTTAAAATTAATCGATGAAGTTCATAAGCATGGCATGAAGATTGTCATTGATGGCGTCTTTAACCATGTCGGGATTCCATTTTGGGCGTTTCTCGATGTCCGTCGCTATGGACCTAGAAGCGGATATTCAGATTGGTTTATTATCAATTCTTTCGACGATCCCGAAACGCCAAAAGATGAATTTAAATATCAGGGATGGTGTGGGTATTCCGACCTTCCCGAAATTCGAGAAGATAACAACGGGCCTGTTGCCGGTTTTCGAAATCACGTTCATGCAATCGTCAAAAGATGGGGCGATCCAAATGGAGATGGCGATCCATCTGATGGAATCGATGGGTGGCGGTTGGATGTTGCCGATAAAGTCAGTTCTATTTTCTGGAAAGATTTTCATCAATGGGTCAAAGAAGTAAATCCATCTGCATTTTTAACCGGTGAGGTGTGGTGGGACGATTTCCCGAGTAATAAAATGTTTGATCCTTCGCCTTGGTTGGCCGGTGATATATTCGATGGCGTGATGAATTATCGATTTGCGGATATCATGTTGAAGGGATTTATTGATCGTCCGGGACTGGAACCCTCCGAACTGAATTCACTTCTCGAAGCGGAACGTGGCCAAAGGCCTGGATCGTCTCTTTTAGTTTCACAAAATCTGATGGGGAGTCATGATACGGAGCGATTCGCGTCAATGGTTATCAATCCGAATCGTTGGCTCGATCATGCAAATAATCTTCAATACGATCCGGATTTCGCTATTCGCCGTCCGACGGAAATAGAACGAAATGTGCAGAAACAAATTCTGGTTTTTCAATTTACCTATATCGGAACTCCTTATATTTATTACGGAGATGAAATTGGAATGTGGGGCGCTGATGATCCGGATTGTCGGAAACCAATGATTTGGCCGGACATGAAATACGAACCTGAATTGGCTCACCCTTTTGGTTATCCTCGGACACCCGATGCTGTCGAGGTGAACGTTCAATTGAAAAATGTCTATCAATCTCTAATCTCGATACGCAAACAATATCCATGTTTACAGACAGGAACTTATCGAACGGTTCTATGCGATGATGTGAAAGAAATATTCGTTTTTGAACGAGCGTCTGAATCTGACACAATTCGAGTCGTTTATAACCTTTCCGGTCATACTCAAACAGTTATCGAATCGGAATATTTAAACGCCGATCCCCAAAAATGGCAATTAATTTTTTCGATAAATGAAGTAAAAGAAGAATTCGGACCGGAATGCGCGCGTATTTATTTGAAGATAAAATGACTATTTGTTTATTAACAGATGTAAGGTAATTTTATGAGAAACAAAAGTGTGTTGAGGTAAACATGAAAAGATACTTCTACTGGCAGATTTCCCTGACACTTCTATTTTTCGTTGGACTTCTCTTCGGAGGATCGACGGGAAAACTGACGGGATTGGTTGTGGATTCCCAGACCGGTCAGCCTTTGATGGGTTGTAATATCATGTTGGAGGACACATATCTGGGTGCCGCATCCGATTTCGACGGAAGGTTCATGATTTTAAACATCCCGCCGGGTGAGTACCGGATCAAGGCACAGATGATCGGTTACGGGACAAAAATTGTTGAACAGGTGGGAATTTCAGTCGATTTGACGACGACGATCAATTTCGATCTGCAAACACAGGTGATCGCCGGAGAAGAAGTCGTCGTAACAGCCGAACGTAAAATGATTGTGAAAGACATGACGGCCACTTCGTCGAATATGAGAGCAAAAGAATTAGAGTCGTTGCCAATCACAGAAGTTTCCGAAGCGTTAGAGATGCAAGCCGGATACGTTGACGGGAGCCTCCGAGGCGGGAGAAAAGGTGAAGTCGCTTACCTGATCGATGGTGTACCCGTCACAGATTCCTACGATCGTGGGACAGTTATTGACGTGAATAAAAACATGATTCAGGAACTGCAGGTAATTACGGGCGCTTTCAACGCTGAATATGGCAAGGTTATGTCTGGCATCGTCAATATCACGACCAAACAGGGAAGTAATAGATTCGGCGGTTCGGCGGAAGTTTATTTCGGCGATTATTTAAGCACTCACAACGAAATTTTTGACAATATCAATCAATTTAATCCGCTTAATATCCGGAATGCGGAAATAAATCTGTTTGGGCCGATTATTAAAGATCGGCTTTTTTATTTTTTCGATGTTAGAAATATTTATTTTGGCGGTTATCAACAAGGACGTAAACGTTACAATCCCTGGGCAGTTGCATTTACAGATACGGCTGGAAATGTTGTGTTATGGGATTCCACATCGATGTTAGGAAATAATAAATGGGTTAATATGAATTGGAATGAAAAGATATATTTCCAAGGGCAGTTGATTTTTCGAATTTCAGAAAGGAATTCCATTTATTATAGTTTGTTTTATGACGATAAGGATTATCAAGACTACGATCAGGCTTTCAAATACAATCCGGATGGTATGCTCCAGAAAAACCTAACGGGTGTAACTCATCTTTTAAAATTTCAACAACAGGTGAGTTCGAGAACGTTTTATACGGTCGCCGGTTCTTATTATTATCGTAAGTACACCGGTCGGCTATCTTCGGATGTCAGTTCAAGCGATTCGTCAACCTATATCCATCCTTACTATCTGATCCAGTATCCATATCAGTTTCATATTGGTGGCACGCTAAACGATCATGAATACCGCGACAGTCGGACATATCTCGCCAAATTCGACCTGACGTCGCAGATTACGAACCGGCATCAGATCAAAGTCGGTTTTGAGTATCGTCAACACGATCTGAGCCTGCGGACTTTTACGGTTCGGCCGGCGTTGGGCGAAAACTACTACGACTTTGAATCGGGAACCGAATTGCCGACATCATTCAATCCATTCATTCATCCAACGATTTTACCGGATAGCACGATTTATGCCAGTTATTACCGACACAAACCGTATGAATGGGCGGCTTATCTGCAGGATAAGATGGAGTTCAACGAGATCATCATCAATATTGGAATTCGCTTCGATTATTTCGAACCGGACGGTGTTGTTCTGGCAGATCCAAGCGATCCTGAAATCTACGATCCGATCAAACCGGCTAACCGTTATGTAGATGCAAATGGTAATGGTACTTGGGATGCTGGCGAAGATCCGGTCACAGTTGCCGACCGTAAAAAATATTGGTACAAGAAAGCGTCGGCAAAATTTAAAGCCAGTCCACGTATCGGTATTTCGTTTCCGATCAGCGATCGCGGCGTTTTTCATTTTTCCTACGGACATTTTTTCCAAATCCCGAATTTCACATATTTATATCAAAATCCGGGATTCGAACTGGGATCAGGGACCGGAAATCAGGGTGTGATTGGAAATGCAGACCTGAAACCTGAGCAGACGATCGTTGGCGAAATAGGCGTTCAACAGCAGATCGGGAATAATTTTTCCGTCGATGTTACTGCGTATATTAAAGACATTCGTGATCTGACCGGTACGCGCGCCGAAGAGATCGAAGTTTTCGGTGGTTCAGCGACGTATAGCAAATTGGTCAATAGCGATTTTGGCGTTGTAAAAGGTATAACGATCGCATTAAACCAACAAAATCCGAATGGTATTTATACAAACTTTGATTATACGCTTCAGATCGCCAAAGGAACTGCCTCCGATCCTGAAGCTTATCGTAATGCCGTTGCAGGTGGCTCCGAACCTGAAATTCAATTGAATCCGCTTAGTTGGGATCAACGCCATACAGTTAATGTCACGATCGGATATAATGCACAGAATTACGGCATTAATTTCATTGGAAGATATGGAAGCGGTTTGCCGTTCACGCCACAGAAAAGTGAGGATATTACTTCTCTCTTGACGAATGCCGATTCCAAACCTGCGACATACACGGTCGATATGAAAGCGTTCTATCGTGTGAAATTCGGAAAATTCGATGGCGAATTCTTCGTTCGCGTCCAGAACCTGTTCGACCGGTTGAATGAAACGAATGTTTATGATGAAACCGGCAGAGCGGGATTCACGACCGACGAGGCGCGAGTCATTGCTCTTGGCGTTAAGACGCCGGTCAACTCGATTCATGAATACTTTGTCAATCCGACTTATTATTCGGAACCGCGTCGAATTGAAGTTGGTATGAGGATAAGTCTATGAAAAAGATTTCATTAAAATTCATCTGTGTGATATCGATGGTTGCGATGTCTTTCGGTATATTATTCAGTCAAACGAGTAACAGCGGCAGACTTTATCGAAGAACTGCAATCCATAACGCGAATTTAGTCAGAACTGTGTTTGGTAACTGGGGAGTTATCGGTCAACCTTCTAATAAAGGACCACGCGGCGCCTGGATTTATGACACGAATGGTTATATCGGCGATGTAAGCCCAATAGTCGGCGCCGAGGTCTTGTATCATGATGAAGGAATTGATACGAATATCACGTTTCACAGCGTCGTTGTTTGTCCAGTAGACCGGCCAGCTACTGCCCGAGAAGAATCGCGTGCCGGAGTTCAATGGACGTTCGAACCGGTTGCCGGCTATTTTAATGAGACTGGTGAAAAAGTCGCAATGAGCACTGACCCAACCTCATGGCCGTCGAGTTGGCCGGATAAAACGAGCGATTCGGAAGATCCCGGTTGGCCCGGGCAGTGGAACGGATTCTTCGGGAAAGGCGTCACGAATGCCGATCAGGAAAGTTATTACGTTATGGATGACAACAATGATGCTGAGTTTAACGATTCTTTAACGAATAATGTTGTCATTCGGAACAACCCACTCAGACGTGGTGTCCATTTCAAACCGGATTCAATGAACGTCACTCGAAACGGTCTTGGATTGGAAGTGAAGGTTCGTGGGATGCAATGGCAACAGTTTCTCGCTGCAGATGTAATCTTCTGGTTATATGAAATCACGAATAACAGCACGACGAACTATGATAAAGTCGTGTACGGCATGGTTGCCGGAACATACAACGGCGTAACGGGAACCGATGATTCGCCGCAGGAATACGACGACGATTATTCTTTCTTCGATGTTCAGCGTGATTTGACCTACACCGGCGACTATCCGAACAACAATAGACGCAATCCAAAATGGCAAGGTGCGGTTGGATTGGTTGGTTATGCTTTTTTGGAAAGTCCGGGAAATCCGTATGACGGCATCGATAATGACGGCGATAATAGTATTGACGCGCAACCAGTGAACTCGACGCTGATCTTTACGGCGCCTTATTTTGAGACAACAGATTTCGATTCGATAACCTATGATATCGGCGATGATATTGTCATTATCGACCAGAATTACGGTCGTTCGACGCACACAATTACGATGGATACAACACTGATTTCGACTCGAGGCGCAACGATCAATCTCATCGCCGGCAAGACCAAACTTATCGAAGGAAATATGCTGGCAGACGGTTCGATCAATCCGAACGTTTATGATGGGATTGACAACGACCTCGATGGTTTGATCGATGAAAATTACCTGCTTCATTATCGTCAGCGGCGAGTCGATCAGAACGGTATTGTTTTGTTTGATACGCTGAATCCTGTGGCTCACATTAATTATATAACCGGCCAAGGTGTTGGTGATCCGTTGATCGATGAACAACGAGATGACGGCATTGATAATGATGGCGATTGGAATTCAGCCTTCGATGATGTCGGCGCGGACGGGAAAACGGGAACGTATGACTATGGTGAAAACGACGGAAAACCAACGTTGGGTGAACCGAATTTCGATAAGACTGACGTCGATGAATCCGATCAGATCGGATTGACGAGTTTCAACTATTTCACGCCATCAAACGATTATCCAATGGCGGATGATGAGAAGTTATGGGAATGGCTGAAGCCGGGATATTTTGATGTACCCAGTAGTATTCAAAACGGTAAACCGATTGCGGGCGAGGATGGCGATTTTCTCTATGGTTCCGGTTATTTTCCGCTTCCGGCGGGAGCGACCGAACGATTTTCACTAGCGTTGGTATATGGTTTGGATATCGATGATTTATTAAAGAATCGCGAAACCGTTCAAAAAATATATGACAGCGATTACAGATTTCCTCAACCGCCGGATAAACCAAACGTTCATGCCGTTGCCGGCGACGGGAAAGTGACACTTTACTGGGATCGGACATCGGAAGCGAGCATCGATCCGGTAACGAAGGAAATGGATTTTGAAGGATACAAAATTTACAAGGCGACCGATCCCGATTTTAACGATGTTCGTGTTATCACCGATGTGAACGGAATTGTAACCGGATATCAGCCGTTGGCTCAATACGATAAAATCGATAATGTGAAAGGCGTATTTCAACCTAGCGCAGACCTTTTTCAGGAGGCAGCGGGTTACACATTCAACCTTGGAACGGATAATGGACTCGTTCATTCCTATGTCGATGAAGATGTTGAAAATGGCAGACGGTACTATTATGCGGTTGTCGCATATGACAAAGGAAGTTCGGAAGATGATATTTATCCCTCGGAAAACACGAAGTTCATTTCGATCCAATCCGATGGCGAAATCATCACCGATGTCAATACAGTTGTTGTTCGTCCCGGAACGAAAGTTGCCGGATTTGATCCGCTCAATAGCGATCAAACGCTCGAACATCTAACCGGACCATCGAATGGGGGAATCCAATATGATATGGTCGATGAAACTGTAGTGAACGGACATACGTATCGTGTAACTTTTTCCGATTGTCGCACAGATGGTATTGATAACGATGGCGATTGGAATCCTTTAACGTGCGATACGGGCGGCTTCGAAAATCCTGCGACAACCAAGAATAACGGTGTACCGGATTTGGGCGAACCGAATTTTGAGTGGTTAGATCCACAGGAATATGCACCAATCACGACGACATATTCGGTTCTCGATTTAACGGGAGTCGAGGAGAACATCACACTGGATACGAGTTTTGTTTATCTGACAAAGCGTCATTTATTGACGAGTAGTATCCTGATTTCAAAAATCTCCGCGCCATCGACTTATTTATCTTTGGATGAATTCGATATCGATTCGACGCGCGGTAAAATTAGAATTTTACCATCCAGTTCGTTAGCCACCGGCGACTTTACGATACAGTATCGTTATTATCCGGTATATAAGAGCCCTAATATTTATCGTAGTCCTTATGTAACAGAAGCGTTGGACGCAGATATTTTTGATGGGGTTCAGATGAACTTCAATAACAACTGGTCTATTTCAAAAATTGATTCTCTTTGCTATTGGGAAACGAGCGATGGTATCATGGATTATTCCTTCAAAACCGATCAGTCCAGCTTGCCAGATGGGACGATTCTGACAGGTGTCGCGTATCCGTCACGTTATGAAATCCAGATCGGTGATACGAATCAGATTATTTATACATACGATATGGATCTGATCCGCTTTCTAAATAAAGGTACGGATGATGCCACGTTGAATATGCTCATTCAGCTCGGAATTATTGAACTCAAGAAAGTCAATTTCAAGATATTCGATATAGTTGATTCTGTCGATGTGCCTTTTACGTATTCCGGCGTGCTTAAGAATAAAACTACCGGAATCTATGAATTCAAACCGAATGGACTGATAGAAACCTTTTTATTGCGTCCCGACAGTTCATATCAATATTCGTGGGTGATGAAATTCACATCGAAAGCGACAGTTCCGCCGACATTTAAATCCGGTGATAAGCTGTATATTGAGACATCGATTCCATACCGAAAGGCTGATGTATTCGAGTTTACAACACAGATACCGACAGTTGAGAATGAATCCGCGAAAGAACAGCTGGATGATATTCAGGTGGTACCGAATCCGTATGTTGTCGCGAACAATATGGAAGCGCCACTGCCGCCATCTATCACGAGTGGACGCGGCGAGCGGCGGATCGAATTCCGGAAATTACCAACCGACGCTAAAGTACACATTTTTACTTCGGCCGGCGTGCATATCATTACGCTGAATCATGACGGCAATATTCACAACGGAACTCTCGCCTGGAATTTGAAAACCAAGGAAAACCTCGACGTGGCATTCGGCATCTATTTTTACATTATCGAATCGGAAGTCGGGAAAAAATCCGGAAAACTGGCTGTTATTAAGTAGGGTGCGGCGATGAAGAAGACATTAATATTATCTGTTGCAGTGATTCTCTCTATCGGAACCGTTATCTGCTTTGCACAAAGCAAGGTAGGAACAGCAGCCGGACAATTTTTAATGATTCCTGTCGGCGGCAAGGCAATCGCCATGGGTGGCGCATTTACTGCCGTTTCGGACGATCCGACGGCGTTGTTTTGGAATCCGGGCGCAATTTCGCGGACCAAAAAGAATCAAGTGTATGCATCTCAGACGAACTGGTTGGTGGATAGTAAACATCAATGGATTGGCGCTCAATTCATGATCACATCCGCGGATGCTATCGGTGTTTGTTTTAACAATCTCGATTATGGCAGTCGCGAAAAGGTAACAACGGTAGATCAACCGGATGGGACGGGCGAATACTGGGAAGCGAACGATTTGGCGGTTAGTTTATCCTATGCCCGAAATCTCACCGACCGCTTTTCAATAGGCGGAAGCGCTAAATATATCCAGCAAAAAATCTGGCACGAATCATCGAATCAGTTTGCGATCGATCTCGGATTATTATTTATTTCGCAGTTTAATGGGTTACAGATTGGCGCCAGTATGCGAAATTTCGGCGGCGAATTAATCATGGATGGACGTGATTTAACTTATCGAATTGACCTCGATCCGGATAATCTTGGTAACAATGAAACGATCGTAGCAAAGTTGAAAACTGATAAGTGGCCGATTCCGCTGACATTTAATGTCGGTGTTATGATGCCCGTTGTGAACCATAAAAACATCAAGTTGACATTGGCAGCCGATGCAATGCGTCCGACGGATAACAGCGAAACCGTCAATCTTGGCGCCCAATTGACGTTCATGCGGATATTAGACATTCGTGCCGGATATCAATCCCTTTTTAGAAAAGATCAGGAAAATGGATTAACCCTGGGAATCGGATTGAATGCCCCGGTTTCTTATATCAATTTGAATATTGATTTATCATATCAAGAATTTGGTCTGTTTGGAAATGTCCAGACAACTGCGATTAGTGTAGGTTTTTAACAATTGAGGTTAACCAAAAAAAGGAGAAAGTGTATGAAAAAGTTGTGTACGTTTTTGTTGTTGTTGCTTTGCGTCACGATGGCCTTTGGGCAAATGACTGTTCTGTGGGAGAAGACCGCAGTTAACGGTACGATGCCGGGCTGGTTTGACGCGACGCATTTGACACGCGGATTGGCATACGCAAAGATTGGCGGTCAGGACCGGCTTTTCGTTGTCACCCGCAATGGAGGTAACTTTGTCTATAAATTAGACGCGGCTACCGGAGATACGATCACACATTTAAAGACAACCGGCATGTCAGGCGGTACCTATACGCTAAACGATGTGGGTGTGTCTGCAGATAGTATCGTTTATGTTGGAAATTTGTGTCTTGGTACTGGCGCCGATACACTTTTCAAGGTGTATAAGTGGACAGCCGATACGACTGCTCCTGTTGTCGTGATCAATTATGTCAACAAGGGTGTCAGATTGGGCGATAAGTTTACGGTTACAGGTTCCGCAGTCGATAATTCACTGATCATCTGGGCAGCTTCTTCCACAGCCGGACAGAAGAAAGTGTATAAATTTACGACTGCAGATAACGGTGCGACTTTCACACCGACCGTCATTACGCTCGATATGGGCGCCGTTGATGTATCAAGCAGTGCTGCCGTCGGACCTCTGCCGGATGGTAGTTTCTATTGGAATGCCAATGGACGGAGCGTCATGAAATTCAAATCAGACGGTACGCTAATTGGTACCGTTCCGGGCTCTGTGGTAGCGACGGGTTCAACGGCAATCCGGCATTTCACAACTGTCAATGGGTGTGAATTTTTCATGACACATCAATTTGGGACAGGCAACGAGAATGCTCGCATCGTGAAGGTTCCGATGGGCGATCCGACGAAATCTGAAACCTATGCGATCACACCGACTCAACGGTTAAACGCCAATACGAATGGCGTCGGTGATGTCGATTTTAAGGACAATGGAGATGGGACATTTACCGCTTATGTTCTTTCAACCAACAATGGTTATGGCGCATATGTAATTGATCCGGATTATATGGCTGGCAATTACTATGTCGGTACAACCGGTACTGCTCCCGATGCATATAATCCGAATTTTGCCAGACTGAAAACAGCGTTTGACGGTTTGAACAAGCAAAAGATCCTCGGCAATATCAATTTGTACATTACCAGTGATATTGATGAACCAAACACCGCTGCAGACGGATTTCTTGGATTAGCTGTCAATCCGGGTGAGTATACGATTACAATTAAACCGTATACGGGTGTTCAACCAAAGATCAATCTTGCTTATCCGGCTGATGCAACGGATGGACCTTCCGGAGCATTCATTATTGGTTGTCCGGAATTGGGTACGACCAGTCATCATATCAACTGGCCGGATCTTCGGGCAACCCGTAATATCATTATCGATGGATCGAATACGGTTGATGGGACAACGCGTGATTTGACGATTCAGAACCTGACAACCTCTCAGCGGAATGGATTTCCAATGTTGCTGGTCGGCGACGTTGCGAATGTGACGATCAAGAACTGCAATATTTACTATCAAGCACAAGGCGTCACTACATCCGGGAATTTATTTGTATCTGCACTTCAGATTCGTTCGCGGAATCAGGATACGATGGATCGCGTTCCTAACAACATCCTGATCGAGAACAATCACATCAGTTCTAATTTCACGGGCGTCTGTCAAAGCGCACAGGCAATCGGTTTTTATCAATCTGGGACGCCAGTTCCTACAGTCTATCCTTGGGCGGTCACGATCAAGAATAATCTGATCGAGGGAACGCGCAGGGCGATTGCGCTCTACAAAGCAGGAAGTGTTGACATCATCGGCAATGAGATCAAACTAAATCAGGCAATTGCCGGTGGTCTGTCAAGTGAAGCAATTTATAGTGTTGATGTTCTCGGTGGTTCGTCCATTAACATTTTGGAGAACAAGATCACTCAGATCGCCGGAATGTTAACAAGCGGAACTTCTATAGTTAACGCGCTTAGTGTGGAATCTTACGGAACCCATTATGTTTATAACAACATGATAACCGGATTTGAAATTTTGGGTTCCACGCCTGCCGGTACAGCCAATGCTGTAAAAAATTCCTCTGCGAATGCAACAGTTCATTTTTACCACAACACCGTATGCCTGAATGATTTAGCAGACGGCGGACTGGGTAATGTGAATTATAACGCATTTACGCATGGAAATGGATCAAACGATCTGTATAACAACATATTCGCTATAACAGAAATCAACTTCAAGACGTATATGTTGTATTTTTCCAGTACTCCGGTTTCGGGTTCGTTGGTAAGTGATCAGAATAATTACTGGTTCCATGATGGCGCTACATTTGCGCAATTTTCAAACTGGGGTGGCGACGATTCTACGTGGGCAACCTGGAGAAATGGTACCGGACATGATGCCAATTCAGTGCAGAAGATGGTCAATTTTGCTTCAGGGACTGATTTGCATTTGACCGGCGCGTCTATTGGTGATAATATCCTTGGGTGCAACAACGTCGGTATTAACACAGATTATGACGGTGATGAACGTCCCAATTATACCTATATGGGCGCTGACGAAGCGAGTATAAAATTATCGCCAGCAAATATCAACGTTACTCTTTTGGTGAACACGTCGGGCGTCCCGGACACGATGCAGACATACAGTGTTGTTCAGATACGCGGGTCATGGCCGTTCACGTGGGACAACACGAGTCAGGGCGTCATGACGAACATCGGCGGAGACTAC
>JAQUKI010000047.1 GCA_028719225.1 Fidelibacterota bacterium
AGCAGAATCTAACCGAATTCGAGACTGGCCGGATCATTGCCGAACACAAGGAACGATATGTTGTCAGAACAATTAATGGCGAATTCGATGCCGAGATCACCGGCAACCTGCGCTTCACCGCGAAAAGCCGCGAAGATTTTCCGGCCGTCGGCGATTGGGTGGCGCTGACAACTTACGATCCTGATTTCGCGATCATTCACAGGATTTTACCACGATTCTCGGTTATCAAACGGCAGGCGGTCGGGCAATACGGCGAAATTCAGATCATCGCCGCCAATATCGATTACGCTTTTATCGTACAGGCCGTGGACCGCGACTTCAACATCAACCGGCTGGAACGCTACCTGACGATCTGCCATTCCTCGAAAGTCAAACCGGTAATCGTGCTCAGCAAGATCGACCTGATCGATGCAGCCCGGCTCGCTGAACTTACTGAAAGTATCAAAACCCGGATTGAGGACGTTCCGGTTCTCGCCATCAGCAATGAAACCCAAAGCGGGTATGAAACCGTGCGGAGATTTATCGAAAAAGGCAAAACCTATTGTCTGCTCGGTTCGTCGGGCGTCGGCAAGTCCACCCTTTTGAATAATCTTTCCGGCAAGGTCGTCATGAAAACCGACGCCATCAGTCAGAGTACGAACAAAGGCCGGCATGTTACCAGTCACCGCGAATTGATCATCCTGGACAACGGCGGCATCCTGATCGACAATCCCGGCATGCGGGAAGTCGGGATCGCCGACACTGCCAACGGCCTGGAAATAACCTTCGACCGCATTCTGGAATTCGCGCAAAACTGTAAGTTCAAGGACTGCACGCACACGCATGAGACCGGTTGTTCTGTCCTTGCAGCCGTCGAAAGCGGAAAGATCGACCGCGCTTCGTATGAAAATTACCTGAAAATGGAACGTGAAAAAGCCCACTTCGAATCAACTGTTGCCGAGCGGCGCCAACGAGACAAAGCCTTCGGCAAGATGCTCAAGAATTATCAGAAAGACCAGCGGAAAAATAAGTAATAAAGAAATGGACTTTTATGCCTGACATCATCAAACAATTACGCGCCGAACTGCAAGCTGCGATTGATCCGGCGATAGTCGCCAGCGAAAAACGTTTCTTCAAAGAGCCGGTGAAAATGTACGGCATCAAAGTAGGGACAGTCATAAAAATTGCCAAGCAATATTGGCAGGAGATCAAGCATTCCACGAAATCCGAAATCTTCGCACTAAGCGAGGAACTGCTGAAATCGGATTACTCCGAAGAAGCCTACATCATCGCCGAATGGCTGCCCAAACTGACAGATCAATTCGAGCCGTCCGATCTGGCGATCTTCCAGAACTGGATCGACCGCTACATCAATAATTGGGCGAAGTGCGACAGTTTCTGCAATCACACCATCGGCAACTTCATCGACAAATTCCCGGAATCGGTCGGCACGCTGAAAAACTGGGCGCATTCGCCAAACCGCTGGATGAAACGCGCCGCGGCGGTGTCATTGATTCTGCCTGCCCGGCATGGTAAATTCCTCGATGACATTTTTGAAATCGCCGACATTCTATTGCTCGACAAGGATGACATGGTTCAGAAAGGTTACGGCTGGATGCTGAAAGAAGCCAGTAAGCCGAATCAAAAGAAAGTTTTCGATTACGTCGTAAAAAACAAGGCGGTCATGCCGCGCACGGCTCTGCGCTACGCCATCGAACTGATGCCGCAGGAGATGAGAGCCGAAGCGATGAGGAAAGAGTAACAGGTGACAGGTGACGAGTGACGGGTAAACACGGAACACGAAACTCGGAACATGCAACTAAAAACGGCCTGTGAGTAAATCACCGTGCAAGACATCTGTCATCTCATCACGATTTACGAATTACGATTTACAATTAAAAGGAGTTTATCAAATGACAACACCTAAAATAATCTATCTTTCCGACGTGATTGCCCCGTGCGGCATGAATTGCGGAATTTGCATGGCTTTCCTGCGTGAAAAAAATCACTGCCCCGGATGCAATTCCGACTCACTGCAAAAGCCAAAACATTGCACTGCATGCAAGTTTCAAACCTGCCCGGAAAAACAATCGGGTGATTTGGCCTGTTACGATTGCAGTAAATTCCCGTGCCTGCGATTAAAACAATTAGATAAACGTTATCGCACCAAATACGGTATGAGTATGATCGAAAACCTGCTCAAGATCAAGGAGATTGGTATCGCGAAATTCGTTGAAATAGAAAATGCGCGTTGGGCTTGCCCGGATTGCGGTTACCCGATCAATGTTCATCGGTGGAAATGCTCTCACTGTGGAAAAGCCCGAACTGATTCAATAAAAGATTGAAACCATAACTAAAGGTTCTTTGTGACTCGGTCATGTAAAATTATTTGTCTATTCTTCTGCATTGTCTGGCTGTTTCTGTCGTCTTGTGAAAACGTACCGGAAATATATACCATCGGCGTCGCCGAGTTCAACGAATCGCCGATGAACGCCCAGACCGAAAAAGGTCTGCTGGACTGCCTGCGCGATTCCGGTTATGTCGAAGGCAAGAACGTCAAAATTTTAATCCAGAATGCGCAAGGCGATTTCCCTACCGTCAATGCCATCGCCCGCAATTTTTCGACCGGGCGCATCGATTTGATATGCTGCCTGGCAACCCCCAATTTGCAGAATTGCCTTAATCTGACTAAAGATGTACCGATTGTGTTTACGAGCGTCGCCAATCCGATCTTAGCCGGCGCCGGTCGGAGCGTGACTGATCACCAGCCAAATGTCACCGGCATTGCCACGCGCTCGCCTTTCGATGAAACCATCGCGCTAATCCGCGAATTGATACCGCAGGTTAAGGTTGTCGGCACGATATATACACCTTCCGAGATGAATTCTGAATATTACTTAGAATGTCTCAAATCGGTTGCGGAACGAAATGGAATTCAGGTCGTGGCAATTTCGGTCAATACCACCAGCGATCTGGCGGATGCGGCCACAGCCCTGGTTGGTAAAAATATCGACGCCGTTTACCAGATTTCCGACAACCTCACCAATCTTGGGTTCGAGGCTATCGTCAAGGCGGCAAATCAGGCGCGCCTGCCGTTATTTTGTAATCAGTCAACCGAAGTCGAACGCGGCGCGGCGGTTGGCGTCGGCTGGGATTTCTACGAAGCCGGTTATGAAGCGGGAAAAATCATTCCAAGGATTCTCCGCGGCGCCAAACCGGCCGGCATTCCGATTCAATATATGACCGGGGCCAAGGTAACGCTCAATTTGGCCGCGGCTGAAATTCAGGGGCTGACAATTCCGGTGGCCATAATTGCCAAAGCCGACCGAGTTATCCGGTAACATTATCGATCAGGTAAATAACTTTCAATTTCTTGAAAATTTCATTACTTTTCTTTTGTTTTCAACACCAAAAAAGAAGGAGACAAATATGAAAAATGAATGTCAATCGGCTGCTCCCTCCGGCGCTATTTACGGCATGGGTTTTATCGGCGCAGCGATCTACTACATCGGCACCGCAACCGGTTTCTGGGTTGGGGTCCTGGGTTTTCTGAAGGCGATCATCTGGCCGATTTTCTTCGTTCTGGAAGGTCTGAAACATTTCGGGATATAAGATTTTCTTGCGTTATTCTACTGGCCGGATTTTTATCTTGATGCGCCCCGATTCTGTTTCATTTCACTAAAACCGTATTTAGATCGAAGCCTTGAAACCTGTTGAAAAGAAAGCGCTTCGTGTCAAATATTTATAAACAAAAACAATAAATCTTCCTTCTACTTTAGCAAGGAACTTATTATTTTATCGCCGCATTTAGTGAAGTGTGGTTGAATAGGACGTAGAAATGAAAAAAATGATTGTTATCGGAATGGTCGGCCTGCTGTTTTTTGGTTGTTCGCCGTCCACGATTCAGAAAGATCAAACGAGTGCATCAGATGTCGCGATTTATCATCCAACCGGTCCCAAGCAACGGGTTTTTATATCGGAATTCGAGAACCGGACGACCTACGGTCAGCGGCGGCTTGGGGCAGGAATCAGCAACATGCTGGCAACTGAACTGAGTAAAACAGGTGGTTTTATTCTGCTCGAACGTGAAAAGTTAGACGTGATTCTGAAAGAACAGGCGCTCGGATTAAGCGGCGTGATTTCGGAAAAATCAGCCCCGCAGATTGGTGAACTGCTCGGCGCGAACGCGATCATCACCGGAGCGGTCACACAGTTTGGCGTTCGGACGGAAGCGCAGGATCTGGTTATCACGGCCAGCAAGAAACAGATTGCTACCTGCACGGTCGATCTCCGCCTGATCGATGTATCTACAGGAAGAGTTCTGTGGGCGGGTTCCGGCGCTGGAACTGCCGTTCGTAAATACACTAATTATCTGGGTTCAGGCACAGCCGGCAGTTACGATGAAATGCTGGAAAGCGACGCGTTTCGTTCGGCAGTCGTCAACGTCATGCAGAACCTTCTGCAAGGATTTGAAAAATTGGAGTGGTCATGCGTCGTGGCCAAAGTCAGCGGTGACAAAGTCTATTTGAACGCCGGTCAAAATTCCCATCTTGAAATCGGAACGCCGTTAACGATTTATAGACAGGGTGAACCGATCACGGATCCGGTAACCGGAGCCGAGATTGGCCGTGAAATAAACAAAGTTGGTTCCGGCCAGGTTTCCGGATATTTCGGCGATGACGGTTCAATCATGAATTTGATTGAGGGAAACGGAATATCAGTTGGGGATATTTGCAAACTGAAGTGATTTTGAAAGGATGTATATGCATAGTTTTTCAAATCCCATCAAGCGAATTGGGATTATTGGTTTTATTTGTATCATAGTTTTACTACTGTCCGGGTGTGCAACAACGCCTGTCCATTTTAGGTACGATCGTAGCGCTACAACACTGAAGCCTATGCCATATCAGACACAGGTTAAGGTTGAACTCGGTAAAGTTACGGCTCTGTCTTTCCCGGAATTATCAACTGATCTGCAGAATGCCATCAGCAACGATCTGCAAAACAGCGGTCTTTTTATAAACAATGAAGTTCCGGCCGACATGACCGCAACATTTAAATTCAACGAATTGCGACTGAGTACGCAACCCTGGGGTTTGCTTTGGCTTGGATTCGTGTATCTTGGCGCTCCCAATCAATTAAATAAAGTAACCGTCGATGTCGATCTGACACTGACCGACGCCGATCAACAGATAATCGGAAAATATTCAACAGTAAAAAAAATAGCCAAATGGCAAGGTTTTTATTATCGATGGTACCTTCTCGATCCACATGATAAGCGCTATATTGTCGGCGCTGGTGTCTCACAGGCCATCGATGATCTGAAAATAAAAATGGCCTCCGATCAGCCCCGGATAGTTCAGGCTGTTCAGGCCAATTCATCGACAAAATCCGTGAACTTCGCCGATTTTGTTCCACCTCCGGTCACGCCAAATATTGAAGGTATGTCTCTTGCCGTTCTACCATTTGCCAACGAAACAACCGACTTGCCTGCCGGAGAACTGGCGCGTTTATTATTCACGCTTGGTATGCAGGAAAAAGGTTATCAGGCGCTGGATAACGAAACCGTTGACGCCAAACTGCGCGAGTTGGGCATCACCGACGGCGGTCAATTGAACAGTATCACGGAAAACGAACTGACAGAAGCCTTACAGGTCGAAGGTTTGGTATACGGCACACTGCTCGAAGCGGAATATTCGACCAAAGCCGTGGCTTCCACCAAGAAAGCGACCATCGCCGTCCGTATCGTTAAAAACGGTCAGGCCGCGTTCGACGACAGGGAAACCAACGCCGAGAGCCAGACCGGTTCCAGTCTCAACGTCGTAAAATCATTCGCTAACCAACTCATCGATAAAACCTCCGAGAAGGCTTTCGCCAAATATCACGGCCATCCGCTGGAATCGCAAATCGAGACAGCCGTCTATAAACTTCAGGACCGCATTCCCGGCCAGCGGGTGGAAAAATCCGGCTGGACGAATAAACCCGGCAATCCGATGATCGGAACGACTGTCATCCCGACATTTCAGGGACCCGGTTTGGGTTTTCGCAGCTGGACGGGAACAACAAACGGATTTGGATTGGAAATTCAACCGAGTTGGGATTTCAGCGACATTACGATGCGAGCGAGATATATGTACGCCTTTAAAACGAATGTCAATAGCCGCACTTACGGATTGGTCTCGCTCGGCTATATGAAAGTCCGGGATAAGACAACCGTCAGTTACGCCGGAATCTCGAGCACCGTCAAGATTAATGTCTCATTGCCAACTTTCGTCATCGGCGGCGGATGGGAAAAACTATACGGCATTCGGAAAAATCACGGCCTGTCGATCGAAGGCGGTCTTCAGATCGGTCGCGCCAATTATAAATACACAACGGTAATGCATAACGTTCCCTATTTCGGTGATTATACTTACAGTGGAAAAGACACCTATAAAGCCTCACCGATTTATTTAGGAGCGACTTACTGCTGGTATTTCAAGAAATAGGCAGCACGTAACCATAAAACAACAAGCATTATCGACGGAAAAGATTCACGATTTTCACTTTGAATCATAACCTTATCTCCTAAAATTCATTATTAAAAGGAGGAAACGATGAAAAATGAACTTCAAAACTGTCCGCAGGCCGGCGCTATTTACGGCATGGGTTTCATCGGCGCAGCGATCTACTACATCGGCACGGCAACTGGATTCTGGATCGGAGTTCTGGGTTTTTAAAAGCTATCATCTGGCCGGTTTTCTTCGTCCTTGAAGGCCTGAAACATTTCGGGATGTGACACAATATCCCGTCGAATCATTGGCTCGCCAGAGAACAGCCGACGATCAAGAGTATCAGCAATCCCAAATACCTGACATACGAGGGAGAGTTGACACGAGAGGGATAAATAGATTATTTAACAACCCAAATGATGTTTCCAACGAGTCAAAAAGACTTTCAAGTGACTCAAATGTTGTTTCAAGCGGATCAATAAGACTTTCAAGTGAGCCAAAAAGACTTTTCAGTGGCCTAAATAATGTTTCGAATACATAGCATGGACTAACCCAGGAAATCCACAAAGATTCGATTGTTCTCATCGGCCTTAATCAGTGAGAGAATACTATAAAAATGGAAAAAAGAAGAACGTCAATCCGACGCTACCACAAGGTAAATTTTTTCATTGACATTCGTCGTGGCGCTTCGTATAATTCATGTAAATGCTTCAGGTCATTGCCATAGTAAAAAGCCAGGGCTCAGAGGGAAGCGTTTTACTTGCCCGTCCTCCAGTTGGCCGATCTGGCGGGCCTGCCGGATTTTTTAAGACTGTTCAACGGGAAATGCGATTAAGGAATGACAGCGCCAGGACGATTAAATCCTACAGTAGCCTTCGGCGCTCTTTCGCAACTCACTCATTAGAAAACGGTACAGATCTAAGATATATTCAAGAAATACTTGGACATTCAAGTTCCAAAACGACGGAAATATATACCCATGTCAGCCAACAAAAACTGGGGCAAATCATTAATCCATTAGATGCGGCTTCCCATGCTCAGAGATAGTGAAAAATATACGCAATGCGCATACCACACCATTTTAGGTTGGATATACGCAATTCGTATAGGAAATAGTTATGCAAAACCCATCAGCCAATGAATAGATAAAATATCCCGTAATTAAGAGAATATTTAAAAGAAAGTTGAAAGGATAAAGGAATGCCAGAAATATTTAATGAGAAAAAGATTAGGTTTAAATTTGATCCAGCACCGATTCCTGAGTTTAGTTGGCATTCGAGTCCCAGATTATCAAAAATTGTTAAATCAAAGCACTTAGTATTCGAGATTACCTCGCTCGATCCTGACACATTTTCCTGTCCCTACCATTTTCATCATAATGCGGAAGAAATGTTTATAATATTATCGGGAAGTGCCACACTTCGAACACATAATGAATTTAAAATTGTAAATGAAGGAGATATAATTTTTTTTGAAATGGGACTTACAGGCGCTCATCAACTCTATAATCATACGAACACACCTTGTAGATATCTTGACCTACGTACTTCGGTTGGATTAGATTTATGTGAATACCCTGATTCAAACAAAGTAAACATTATTCCATATAGGAAAATATACGAAACTTCAAATAAAGTGGATTATTATAAAAATGAAGAAAAAGTTAGAGAAAAATGGCCACAAATAATTATGAATTTAAATAGAAATAAGAATAAAAAACAAAAAGTAAAATAAAAGAATTGCGCGATGAAGAAATACATTGGCTGTTGGGCTTCGCATAACAAACAAAGCAAGCGTCGGGCGCAAAGCCGCCCTCGGCTGTCGGCAAATTGCCGCTTTGATGGCTCTGTTGGCGTCTTCGCTTCGCTCGCAGCTGTCATGTCGCCAATGCGGCAACTTCTTGCTTTGTCACACGTTATATGCCATTCTTTCGCTTCGATTAAACGGTAATGCTAACATCAAACTGACACACAATGAAAATAAAATCAGTTAGGATAAAAAACTTTAGAAGTTACAAAGAGGAAATCAAAATCGAAATTGGTGACCTCACTACTTTCGTGGGAAAAAACGACATCGGAAAATCTTCAATCCTTGAGGTGCTTGATGTTTTTTTCAACGAAGGAAAGGGAGTAATCAAAATTGATAAAGATGATGTAAACAAATCTGCATTGTCAGAAGGAGATGATGAAATTGTAATCTCGGTTGAGTTTGAAGAATTACCAATAACACTTGTAATTGACAGCACAAATGCAACGACACTTCAAAATGAACATCTGCTCAACCGAGACGGCAATCTTGAAATCATTAAGAAATATCCGAATGGTGGTAAGGAAAAAGTTTTCGTCAAAGCATTTCATCCAAACAATTCACAGTGCAGAGATTTGTTGAGGAAAACAAATACAGAACTTAGAACAATCCTAAGTAGCGGTAATATTGAATGTGAAAATAGAACTATTAATGCCGTGATGAGAACCGCAATCTGGAATCACTACATTGATTCACTTCAATTAGAAGTTATTGAAATTGATGTAACAAAAGGAGATACAAAATCAATTTGGGAAAAACTCCAAGAATATTTGCCTCTGTATTCTTTATTTCAATCCGACAGGAAAAACAGCGATGGAGATAGTGAGGTTCAAGACCCATTGCAACAAGCAGTAAAGCAAATCCTGAATAATGCAGAGCTAAGAATCTTGCTGAGTAGAGTTGCTACAGAAGTTGAAACTAAGTTGAGAGAAGTTGCAGATAGCACACTTGAAAAACTGAATGAGTTGAATCCTGATATTGCAGATTCACTTAATCCTATAATACCTAGTGCTGATAACTTGAAATGGATAGATGTTTTTAAAAAAGTTTCCATTGCTGGTGATGAAGCAATTCCAATAAACAAAAGAGGAAGCGGAATCAAGCGTTTGATTCTATTAAGTTTTTTCAGGGCAGAAGCTGAGAGAAGGAGAACAGAAAGAAACAGCCCAAGTATTGTGTATGCAATTGAAGAACCTGAGACATCACAGCACACTGAGCATCAAAAAAAATTGATGACTGCACTCTTAACTCTTTCGCAAGCAGCAAACACACAAATTCTTTTGACAACTCACAGTGCTGTTGCAGTAAAAGAGTTGAAGTTTGAACACATTCGACTTGTTACACAAACAGGAACAACAAAAACGGTTGAAGAGGTTATTCCTAATCAGTTGCCTTATCCTTCTCTTAATGAAGTAAACTTTTTAGCGTTCAATGAAGTGACAGAAGAATATCATAATGAACTTTATGGTTTTATAGAGGCAGAAGGTTGGTTGTCTAATTTCATTAATGGAAAGCCAACAATGAATTATAACAGAGTGCGAAACGGAAACCCAATAACCGAACAAAAAGTTTTGACCGAATACATTAGGCATCAAATTCATCACCCCGAAAACACTAGCAACATAAGGTTTACAAATGCTCAATTGAACGATTCAATTATTCTAATGCGAAATTTTATTGAAGAACAGCCTTAACTGCGATACTGCTAACTTTGCGCTGATTGCATAAAACATACTATTAAAGGAATGACAATGACAAATATGAATCTAACCATAAACGAAATTATTTGCCCAAACTGTGGTAAGGCGTTCAAAGTTAACGAAGCTGGCTTTGCTGACATTCTTAAACAAGTAAGAGACCATCAATTTGAAAAAGAATTGAAAAAGGAATTAGACCATGCCGAGAAAGAAAAGGAAGATGCTATAGCACTTGCTAATTTGAATCATAAAAATACTTTGCAAGCAGAACTTACAGACAAGGACAAAGAGATAGCTCAACTAAAAGCTGCTAATGAACTTGAGCTTGCAAATAAATTAGCTGCGAAAGACAAAACAATCATCGAGCTTAAAGCTAAAAACGAAAAAGCGGACACAGAAAAAAAACTCAGCGTAACAGAAGCAGTTAAAAAGGTTGAGAAGGAACGAGACGATTTAGCCAACCAATTAGAACTTAAAGAAACTGAAAAGAAGCTTCTTGAAAAATCAATGAAGGAAAAATACAGTACTGAACTGCAAAACAAAGATGCAATCATAAAATATAAAGATGATGAGATTGCCCGGGTCAAAGACATGAAACTAAAGCTTTCAACTAAAATGTTAGGCGAAAGTCTAGAACAGCATTGCGAAATTGAGTTCAATAAACTTCGTGCAACGGCTTTTCAAAACTCCTATTTTGAAAAAGACAGTGATGCAAGTACGGGAAGTAAAGGAGATTACATATTTAAGGAAACAGATGATGCAGGGAATGAAATCATTTCAATCATGTTTGAAATGAAAAATGAAGGAGACGAAACTGCCACAAAAAAAAGAAACGAAGATTTTTTTAAAGAACTTGACAAAGACCGTTCAGAAAAAAAATGTGAATACGCTGTGCTTGTTACTGTTTTAGAAGCAGAAAACGAACTCTATAATTCGGGTATAGTTGATGTATCACATAAGTATTCCAAAATGTACGTAGTTCGACCACAGTTTTTCATTCCAATTATCACACTCCTTCGCAACGCTGCAATGAACTCTTTAAAGTATAAAGCCGAGCTTGCTTTGGTGAGAAACCAAAATATTGACATTACCAACTTTGAGAATAAAATGAACACATTCAAAGAAGGGTTTGCAAGAAATTATGAATTAGCAAGTCGGAAATTTAAAGAAGCGATATATGAAATAGATAAGACCATTAATCATCTCCAGAAAACCAAAGACGCACTTCTTTCATCTGAAAACAATCTGCGATTGGCGAATGATAAAGCAGATGATTTGACGATAAAAAAATTAACACTTGGAAACCCAACAATGAAAGCAAAGTTTGATGCACTGGCGAAAGGAACGACTTTGGATGAAAAGGAGAACGGCATATAACATGGGCTTAGCGAAATGGCTTGGGCAGTGGTTTAATAAACTGCAGTGCTATTACAAACAGTTGTGCAAAGTAAAAGTGCTGTGCATTTAATGCCGCCACTTCGCCAAGCCCCGAACCGTTATCCACCACTTTCCCAAATCCTATCTACTTTGTCTCTGACTCGCGTTAAAAAGCGCTAAATCAACATAAAAAAACAAATCTCCAATAATCTCTCCCAAAGCTTCGGGATTAATCTGTTCAGTAGGTGATTGGCCGTCTTGAACATGGAAAGAATAGAACCAGATTCCGGAAGGAACAAAACTTAGATGTGCGACAAGTTCGACATGTCTTACAAATATTTATTGACTTACATTTTTTCTTCTTCTAACTTTCAGCAGATTATGTAAAAGGAGAAAATGAAATGGAACAAGCGATCGTAACGGTAAAAGGTCAGATGGTGATTCCCTCGATACTGAGGAAAAAATACAAGATCGGCGCTGGCACGATTATCCATTTTCGGGAAGAGCAGGATGGATTGAAAATGATCCCGATTACGTCAGACACTATCGAGAAAAATATCGGTTTTCTCGGAACTAAAGGGAAACTTCTTAAAGCGTTGATGGAAGAAAAAAAACGAGAACGTGATCTATGAAAAAATATGTTCTTGATAGTTACGCATTGTTAGCATACGCTGAAAATGAAGTCGGCTCCCAGGCGGTCAGTGAAATATTAAAAGATGCGCTTTCAGGAAAATCGACAATCTACGTTTCGGTCATTAACTGGGGAGAAATGTACTTTATTGCCCTCCGGGAAAGTGGGAAAATCAAGGCTGAATTATATCGGAATCTCTTTGAAGAATATCCGATCAAAATAATAGATGCCGATCAAAAAATTACCTTACTGGCGGCTGAACTTAAGGCTACTAACAGAATTTCATACGCCGATTCATTCGCCGCGGCATTGGCAAAACAAAAAGATGCCGAGTTGGTTACCGGCGATACGGAGTTCAAACAACTCGAAAACCAAATCAAGGTAGTATGGATCTAAAAATGCCAGAGAGCAGATTACAGTTAATTAAAACCATTTCCGGCAATGTTTCCCGCCCTTTCGTCAGATTCCCAAAAGGTGATTCGGAAGGACATATCGAGATTCAACGTCCCGAGGGAATCGCGATGCCATTGGTCAGCATCATTATTCCAACAGTCGGCGCGGCGAGGAACGATTTCCTGCCGAATTTACTAACTCAAATCGCGCGACAGACATTCCGGAATTTTGAGACGATCATCGTAATCGGCGACTCGCGGCAGGGACGGGCGATCAACTGCGGCGCGGCGGTTGCTGTTGGAAAATATCTGATGACATTCGATGACGACACACGCCTCGGTTCGGACGATCTGATTGAAAAAATGGTTCGAATAGTTACTGATCATCCGGAAATCGGCATGGCAGGCGTGGCGAATTTAGTACCGGACGATGCTGGATGGTTCGTCCGCCGCGTGATGAAAGAACTGCCACGCCGTACTTCACCGATCGTTTCAGAAATTACCGAAAGCGATCTCGCCGAACATCCCTGTTGCATGATTCCGCGCGAATTGTTTTATAAAATCGGCGGCGAAAATGAGATGATTCCGCGCGGACTCGATCCGTACCTGCGTCAGGAAATCCGCCGAACCGGATTTACAGTTGTCGTTCTCCCCGGCTTATTCATCCATCATTTACCGCCGCGAACTTTCAAAAAATTCATCCGGCAATTTTACCGCAACGGCAGGATGGCGGCCTACGTTAATAAATTTTATCCGCAATTTGTCGTTGAACTACCGACGCAACACGGAGAAAAAGTCAGGGAAAAACGGCCAGTCCCGATCAGGACAATTTCATATTGTTGGCGGTTGCTCAAATCCATTCTCACCTTAAAGGTTTTTTATCTTCTGAGTTTGGTTTTATATTTGGCCGGTTACTTGGTCGGTTTTTTATTCCTGCGAGAAAACGATGTCTGAGAAAAAATCGCTTGTCATTCCTAATGATTTTCCGCCGGTCGTCAGCGGTATCGCGACTTATTTCTATGAAATCTGGCGATATTTCCCAACAGAAAATCACACCATTTTATGCCCGAAAGACAAAGGCTGGAAAACGCTTGACAACGTAATAAAACTCAACGTCATTCGTCGGAGAATTCCGTCTGGCGATTCGATCATCGCGAAACTTCTGAAAGGAAAATTGTACGCTTTTTGGGTTCTGATTTTACACCTGAAATACCGGTTCGATGTTATTCACTGCGGGCAGGTTCTTTCGTCCGGATTTACCGGGTGGCTGATGAAAAAACTCTTCCGCGTCCCCTACATCGTTTACGTTTACGGCTCGGAAACTTTTCGGTTCGGCCGGAATCCATTGCTCATCCGGTTAATCGGGATTTTTTTAAGAAATGCCGATCGGATCGTTCCCAACAGCCGGTTTACAATGGACGAATTTCTGGCGCTTGGAATCCCGGAAGAAAAATTCAGGATCGTCACGCCCGGTGTGGATACGGCGCGATTTATCCCGGCGAAAAAAGATGAAAACCTGATGAAAAAGTACGGGCTTGCGGAAAAAAATCTCATCCTTCTCACCGTCGCGCGTCTCGATGAACGAAAAGGACACGATATGGTTATCCGCGCTTTGCCTGCGCTGGTGAAAAAATTCCCACAGATTGTCTATCTGGTCGTTGGTAAAGGTCGGGAAGAAGCCCGTCTGAAACAGATCGCAGACGAAAACAGCGTGACGGATTATGTCATTTTTTGCGGATATGTCGCCGATGCAGATTTGCCGAAATTCTACCAACTCTGCGATATATTCATTTTACTGAACAGACAAACATCTGACGACGATCGGCTTCGCGGCGATTACGAAGGATTTGGGATCGTCTTTCTCGAAGCGTCATCTTGTGGTAAATCGGTCGTTGCCGGTAATTACGGCGGCATCGCCGACGCGGTCGCTGACGGTTAATCAGGTTTCATTATCGATGGCGCAAACGGTGAAATTATTCAGCAAACACTTGAACGATTGCTG
>JAQUKI010000048.1 GCA_028719225.1 Fidelibacterota bacterium
AAACCCTTTTCGAATCTGATTTTCCAGGAACCGTTGATAATCCTCTTTGACCAATTTTGGTTCGTTGCAGAAAAACGCGAAAACAGGCGGATCGGCTTTCACCTGCGTGACATATTTAATCCGGATATATTTGCCCATCATTGCGGGTGGCGGCGTCTTGTCGATGACTTTCTGGAAAAATGCGTTCAGTTCGCTTGTCGTTACACGTTTTTTCCGGCTCTCGCGAACTTCTTTCGCAACTTCGAAGATTTTATTGATCCGCTGTTTTGTCAAGGCCGAAATTGCAAGCATCGGATAATGTTCGAGTTCACGAAATTCGTCAGATATATCTCTTTGGAATTCGATGAGCGTGTTCGTGGATTTTTCGACTAAATCCCATTTATTCAACAGAATGATCATCGCTCTTTTCGCGTCGATGACATACCGGACAATATTGGCGTCCTGTCGTGTAAATCCTTTGGCAGCATCGACGACAATCGCGACAACATTCGACCGCTCGATCGCGCCTTCAGCGCGGAGCATGGCGTAAAACTCGATATTGTCACTGATAACGCTTTTCTTCCGCAATCCGGCGGTATCGATAAGAAGAATTCTTTCACCGAAATATTTCACCATCGTATCGATTGCATCGCGTGTTGTACCGGGAATGTCGGTGACGATGGATTTTTGTTCGCCGGTCAGGGCGTTCGCTATCGAAGATTTTCCGGCATTCGGCATTCCGACGATGGCAAGCCGCAAATCAACATTTTCCTCTTTTTCCGAAAGCGCTTGTTTAGGCGTTTTTTCGAGGATCGTGTCCAGCAAATCACCAATCCTTCGTCCGTTGAGAGCTGAAATTGGATATGGCTCACCAAAGCCCAACTCGTAAAATTCAACAGCGTTGAGATCTCTTTTTTCATCGTCGCATTTATTCACGACGAGCAGAACCGGTTTTCCTGAAACACGCAGCATGCCGGCGATTTCCCGATCCATTTGCATCACGCCATCTTTCATATCCAGCAGGAAAAGTGTCAGGTCTGCTTCTTCGATGGCTAATTTGACCTGTTCTCGGATCGCCGTCTCTATTTTGTTTTCGCTTTCCGGGATAAAACCGCCGGTATCTATCAGAATAAAACTTTTCCCGGTCCAGTTGACGATTTCGTACAGACGGTCCCGCGTAATCCCGGCTTGTGGATGGATAATGGAACGTCTCTTTTGAGCCAGCCGGTTAAAAAGTGTCGATTTCCCCACGTTCGGGCGTCCGACAATAGCGATGATCGGTTCATTACCTTGCATTTTCAATTATCTCCGTAAAGTCATTTTGAAAAACTCGTACCGGCGTTTTTAATTCTTTTTGAATTTCATCCGGCGTCATATCATCGAGCAAAACACCCGATTCATTCAGACACCTCGGGGGCAACCAGATCGTGTCGCATCCCGAAGGATGTCCGATTTGCCGGGCGATGTCGCATCCCGTCAGGAGTCCGGCAACCGTAACCGTTTCACCGTAAAATTCATTGACGACCGGGAAAACATCGACGTGTAAATTACCGATCGCATTCAATCGCGGTAAAACGAATTTCTCCAAAACCGGCGCCGCTAATGTTCCGGTCACAAATAAAATTCGGCGATGAGCCGGAATGGATTCGGGGAATTTTTGCTGCTGTCGTTTGAATGAATCGATCATATCGCGGACGATTCCCACACCATTTTCGATCTGATAATATGCGCCATAATGATGCCTGGATGGTACTGTTTGATCCGCGAGCAGGTAAAATTCGTCGGTAAAATAGACAAACGGACAGCCATCTTCATTCCTGTACAATTTGTCCCATTTGCGCGATTGCTTCAAAAGTGTTTTAGCCTGATCCGGCTGAACGCTCCACAATTGCGGCAGATGCTGACGATGTTTCGTCAATCCAACGGGCACGACGGCGACACTTTTTACATGACTTTTCAAACGGTACAAATCACGAATCGTTCGCTCGAGTATCTCACCATCATTCCACCCGGGAACAAGGACGATCTGCGTGTGCATATCGATGCGATGGCGTGCCAAATATTCTATCTTTTCGATCAGACGATCTTCACCGGTAAATCTCAAAAGCCGTTTACGAACTTCCGGATCGGTCGCGTGCACCGAAATATATAATGGCGATAATCTCTGCTGAGCGATACGTTTGAGTTCTTCGTCGCCAATATCCGTCAGCGTCACGTAATTTCCATATAAGAAAGAATACCGGTAGTCTTCATCGAAAAAATAGATCGGCTTGCGCATTCCTTTGGGATTTTGCCTGATGAAGCAAAAAACGCAGTTGTTGGAACAGGCGTGGATGGCAGGACTTACGACTTCGAGACCGAGGTCTTCGTCATACGGTTTGGTGATTTTTACAGTTTGTGATTTTCCGTCACGTGACAAATCGATACGTAGTTTTTCATCGGATTGAAAAAAGCGATAATCCAAGAAATCTTGTACGGGATGTCCGTTCATGGCAACGAGAAAATCACCCGATCGGATATTTGCCCGCTCTGCCAAACTACCGATTTCAACTGAATCAATTTTTATCAAAACACATCCGGATATTAGAAGTTATCGGTACCAGCACGATGAAAAAGTCGCCGGATCCGACCCCAAAAAGAGCGGGTGAGGAGAATCGAACTCCCGTGACCAGCTTGGGAAGCTGGTGTTCTGCCATTGAACTACACCCGCATCATCAAAGAACGCGAATTAATTTAATAGTATCTGACTATTTTCAAAACGATTTTAAGGAACGAATCGTACTATTTTCAGCAGAGGAAAATATCGGTCTATCCGTCGGATTCTACCAACTTAAAAAAGAACAGCAAATAACTAGTTGTAGCGATTTCTCCGTCGGACAGTACAAAATATTGCGCTTTTTCAATCTTAATTCTTGCCTCTCTTTTCTGGCTTTGGTATATTCCCATGCAAATTGAATTAAGGAATTTTTATTGTTATAAATCAGGGACGTTGGAGATAAAAAATGTCTGAACCCATCGCGATCAATTTTGAAGTTAAAGAGGCGGAGCCGACGCCGGGGATTTCAGCGGAAAAACATCCGTCATCCAAGCAATCAGGGATACCAGAAAAACCTCTTTTCTCTGAAAACGCCATGCAAATTCTGAACAGACGCTATCTCATTCGCGACAAAATGGGCAACGTTCTCGAAACGCCGGATCAGATGCTTCATCGCATCGCAGATGCAATCGCCGAAGCAGACTCCGCATACACGAACCGGAATGCCGTTCAGAAAACCGCTGAAAAATTTTACCGGATGATGTTATCAAAAGATTTCCTACCGAACTCACCAACGCTGATGAATGCCGGTCGGGAACTCGGACAACTTTCCGCTTGTTTTGTTCTGCCGATTGATGATTCGATGGAATCGATCTTCCAGACGTTGAAAGATACAGCGATGATTCATAAAAGCGGCGGCGGAACGGGATTTTCTTTCAGCCGGATTCGCCCGAAAAAAAGCGTCGTTAAATCGACGAGCGGAATCGCCAGCGGACCGGTTTCTTTCATGAAAGCATACAACGCGGCCACGGAAGCCGTCAAACAAGGCGGCACACGGCGCGGCGCTAATATGGGCATACTCAGAATCGACCACCCGGACATTCTCGAATTTATCAACTGCAAATTGAACGAACACGATCTTATCAACTTCAACATATCCGTCGCCGTTACCGACGATTTTATGGAAAAAGTCCGTCGGCGCGAACAGTTCGAAGTCATCAATCCGGTTGATGGAACGATTGCCGGCACACTCAACGCCAGCGAAGTTTTCAAACTCATCGCCACCAACGCCTGGAAAAACGGCGATCCGGGAATTCTCTTCATCGACCGGATCAACAAGCAGAATCCGACGCCTAAACTCGGCGACATCGAAGCCACAAATCCCTGCGGCGAACAACCGCTTCTTCCCAACGAATCCTGCAATCTCGGATCGATCAACCTGTCCAATTTTATCCGGGACGATAAGATCGAATACGACCGGCTCGGCGAGGTTGTCGACGCGTCTGTCCATTTTCTCGATAACGTCATCGACGTGAATAAATATCCGCTAAAGAAGATCGAAACAATGGTTAAAAAAAGCCGAAAAATCGGTCTGGGCGTGATGGGATTCGCGGATATGCTTTATCAATTAAAAATCCCGTACAATTCCGACGAAGCCTTGAAAATCGCGGACGAAGTCATGAAATTTATCTACACCCATACCCGCGAGGCCAGCGCCAAACTCGGCGAAACACGCGGCACATTCAGCGCATGGAACGAAAGTATCTATTTCCCGGATGGTCCGAAATATCGAAACGCGACCAGCGTGACGATCGCTCCAACCGGAACGATTTCGATGATCGTCGATACTTCCAGCGGGATCGAACCGGTTTTCTCGCTCGTGTTCACCAAACGCGTTATGGATGGCACTGATTTTATCTACGCAAATCCGCAGTTCGAGCGCGCATGTCAGGAAGCGGGAATTTACAGCCGCGAACTCATGAAAAAAATCGAGGAAAAAGGTTCGGTTCAAGGCATAGATGAAATTCCGGAAAACATCAAAAAAGTTTTTGTCACAGCCCACGATATTTCACCCGAATGGCACGTCCGGATGCAGGCGGCTTTTCAGAAATGGGTCGATGCCGCCGTTTCAAAAACCTGCAATTTTCCAAAGTCTTCGACAGTTCAAGATGTCATCGACGCTTACTGGCTCGCTTATGAAGCCGGATGCAAAGGTATAACGATTTACCGCGACGGAAGCCGCGAAGATCAGGTACTTTACGTTGGCGATAAAACCGCAGACGATAAAAAATCGAAGTCGGCACCTGAACACGGTTACATATTCGACCAGGCGATCCATCCAAGAATTCGCCCGCCGGAGACACGCGGCGTCACCAAACGAATTCGCACGGGACAAGGAACACTTTACATTACGATCAACGAAGATGACGAAGGACTCTGTGAAGTTTTCACAAATATCGGAAAAGCCGGCGGACCGGCGCAAGTCGAATCCGAAGCGATCAGCCGTCTCATTTCATTAGCCCTGCGCTCGGGCATCGATGCGCGAGACATTATCAAACAACTCAAGGGAATTGGCGGACCGGAACCGGTTTGGGAAAACGGTTCGAAAATTCTTTCGACACCCGACGCTATCGCCAAAGCCATGGAATGGCATCTCGACGAACGTGAAGGAAAGAAAAAAACACAAAAAGCCCAATCGAGTTTTTCAATTTACGACTCCGAATCGCCATCCGAAACTGTGGAATTGTCACTCGCCTCGCATACTCAGCCGTCCGGTGAAAATAAAAAGTCGCTGGTCAATTGTCCCGTTTGCGGCGCAACCGTATATCATGAAAGCGGCTGCGTCACATGTCCGTCCTGCGGCTATTCCAAGTGTTAATCGAATTTTCCAAATAAAAGCAAAAACCCCGAAGCGATTCGGGGTTTTTTAATATTTGCAGGAAGCGGCGATTACGATTACTCTTCCATGATCTCTTTTTCTTTACGTTTCACCATTTCATCAACGAGTTTGGTATATTTGTCGGTGAGTTCCTGTATCTTTTCCAATCCAAGATGCGAATCGTCTTCCGAAATATCGCCACTCTTTTCGAGATCTTTCGTCATTTCATTAGCATCCCGGCGGACGTTCCGGATCGAGACTCTTCCCTCTTCCGCAAGTTTGTGGATGAACTTGGTCAGTTCTCTGCGGCGATCTTCTGTCAATGAAGGGATCGGCAGCCTGAGAATGTTGCCTTCGACTTTCGGATTCAGTCCGAGATCGGAGGTTCGGATCGCTTTTTCTACCGATTGTACCGCGCTTCTGTCAAAAACCTGAACAACGAGCAACCGCGCGTCCGGAGCCGCGACATTAGCCACCTGTTTGAGAGGAACCATCGAACCGTAATAATCGACGCGAATCGAATCCAAAAGTGATGGCGACGCGCGTCCGGTTCGGATGACAGCCATGTCGTGTTGGCTGGCTTCGAGACTTTTTTTCATTCGTTCTTCAGTGTCTTTTAAAATATCTCTGATCATGATCGACTCCTGTTAATGATTGTGCCGACCGGTTCTCCGAGCAATAATCGTTTTAAATTTCCGGCTTTTTTCATGTTATAGACGATAATCGGCAGATTGTTGTCCTGACAAAGCGTGATAGCCGTCAGGTCCATCACTTTTAATTGTTTTTCAATCGCCGTCTGATAATCAAGATGAGCGTAGAATTTAGCGTCGCTGAATTTTTCCGGATCTTTATCATAAACGCCTTCGACTTTCGTGGCTTTAATGATCGCATCCGCATGAATTTCGACGGCTCTGAGCGCGGCTCCGGAATCAGTACTGAAAAATGGTCTGCCTGTGCCGCCGCTGAAAATCACAACGTTACCATCACTGAGATATTCATCGGCAAGCCGGATAATCATCGGTTCGGCAACCTCGATCATCTGGATCGCAGACATAACTCGGACTTTCAGACCTTTCGATTCCAGAACATCCTGAACAGCCAGCGCATTGATGACGGTCGCCAGCATCCCCATATAATCCGCTCGGACGCGGTTCATACCGTTCTGGCTGGCCGCTAATCCGCGAAAAATGTTACCGCCGCCGATGACGATACCGATTTCGATACCTAACTGTTTTACCGAACAGATTTCGTTGCATAGAAGATCGAGGACTTCCGGATCGTACCCAAAATGCTTGTCACCGGCAAGCGCCTCCCCTGAAAATTTCAGGAGGACTCTTTTATAGGCTGATTTCGGCATTTTTTGTTACGAAAGATAAATCGTAAACGGAATGTTTATTTTGCGACTTCGCCCAACTGAAAGCGGACGAAGCGATTGATATAAATATTTTCGCCGATCTTGGCAATCGTTGCCGTCTGATAATCTTTTACTGTAATTTGAGGATCCTTGACGAAGGACTGTTCCAGAAGGCAGGATTCCTGATAAAATTTTTCGAGTTTTCCTTCGGCGATCTTTTCCAACAGCGCTTCAGGTTTTTTCTGTCCTCTTGCCTGTTCGCGGTAGATTTCTTTCTCTTTCTCGATCACTTTCGGATCGACTTCCTCACGCCGGATTGTAACCGGATTCGTGGCCGCGATATGCATGGCGATATCTTTAACAAAATTTAAAAAGGCTTCCGTTTCGGCGACAAAATCGGTCTCACAATTCACTTCGACGAGCACGCCAAGTTTATTTCCGGGATGAATATAAGAAATGATGACGCCTTCTTTGGCTTTGCGTTCGGCTTTTTGTTCGGCTTTGGCAATACCTTTTTTCCGAAGAATATCGACGGCTTTATCAGCATCGCCATCGGCTTCTACCAGCGCGTTTTTACAATCCATCATTCCAATGCCAGTTCTCTCTCTGAGTTCCTTTACCTGGCTGGCAGTAATTACCATTTATAAATCCTTTCTCTTCTCTATTAACTCTCCGCTTCGGAAGTGGAAGCGACAGATTCAGATGGGCGTCCGCCTTTAGCTTCGATGATCGCGTTGGCAATTTCGCCGATAATCAATTGAATTGTCTGAATGGAATCATCGTTGGCCGGGATTGGAAAATCGGCGACTGTCGGATCGGCATTGGTATCCAGAACGGCAATGACCGGTATATCGAGGCGTTTCGCTTCCTGAACGGCGATGTTGTCAAATAATGTGTCGACGATGACAAGAACGTCCGGGATTTTCTTCATATCCTTGATCCCGCGATGTAGGTCGGCAAGTTTGATACGTTCGCGCTCGAGCGACAATTTTTCCTTCTTGGTTAGATTTTCATCGTAACCGGCCGATTTATCTTTTTCGAGTTTTTGAAGATGTCGGATGCTTTTTTTAATCGTCGTAAAATTCGTCAGCGTTCCGCCAAGCCATCGTTCGACGACATAAAACATACCGCAACGGTCGGCTTCCGTTTGAACGATGTCTTTCGCCTGTTTTTTCGTTCCGACGAAGAGGACATCACCGCCTTTGCGGACTGATTCGCGGATAAATTTGGTCGCTTCATCCAGGCATTCGACGGTCTTTTTTAAATCGATAATATGTATGCCGTTTTTGGACATGAAAATGTATCCCTTCATTTTCGGATTCCATTTTCTTGTCAGATGGCCAAAATGGGCGCCAGATTTCCAAAGCTGTTCTAAACTAATATTACTCATAAAGCCTATTCTCTCTCTTTTAACGTTTGGAGAACTGGTATGCGCGACGAGCACCAGCCAAGCCGTATTTCTTTCTTTCTTTCATGCGAGAATCGCGTGTCAGAAAGCCTGCCGGTTTAAGTTTCTTGCGATTATCTGGATCGATTTGTTCTAGTGCGCGAGCGAGCGCCAGTCTGATCGCACCCGCCTGACCTGTCAAACCACCGCCGTTGACGTTGGCATTCACATTATATTGACCGGCGGCGCCACATAAAACCAACGGTTGCATGACGATTTGTTTCAGAATTCCATGACCGAAATAGTCTTCAAAAGTACGAGCATTTACTGTGATCGTTCCATCTCCAGCATGCATTCTGATCCGGGCTGTTGCTTTTTTGCGACGACCGAGAGAAACATATTCTATTTTTGGCATGTAGAACTATCCTTCTATTTCTATCGATTGAGGTTGTTGCGCCTGATGCGGATGTTCGGGTCCGACATAGACTTTTAATTTTCTGAACAGCTGCCGTCCAAGCGCGTTATGCGGCAACATTCCCTTGACAGCACGTTCGATAATACTGGTCGGCTTTGCCGCCATGACATCTTTGAATTGGCGAACTCTTTCGCCACCCAGATACCCGGAATGAGAAAAGTAGGTCTTAATCTCGGCTTTTTTTCCGGTCATTCTAATTTTTTCTGCATTAACAATCACAACGAAGTCACCCATGTCCATATGCGGAGTGAATTCCGGTTTGTTTTTTCCCCGGAGAATTGCCGCAACCTGACTGGCAAGACGGCCTAAAACCTTGCCGTCTGCATCAATTACAACCCACTTGCGATCAATCTCATTTAATTTCGGATAATATGTTTTAAACATTTCTATTCACCTATTCAGTTTAAAAATAGCGGGTAAACTTACAATGACATGAACTTAGAATCAAGAAATTTTTCGTCGGAAAACTTAATCCTGTAAACGTATATAACTGGATTTCGCAAAAACAGATTTGACTCGTCCCGTCAACTCCCGTCCAATGAACGGCGTGTTCTGTGACCGCGAATAGATGTCTTTCCGACTGAAAACCCACCACTCATCCGGATCCACGATAGTTAAATTAGCTTCTTCACCGACTTTAATACCTGGAAGCGGCAAGTTCATCGCCCGGGCTGGTCGAATCGTCAATAATTTAATCAAGTCTATGAATGATATATGTCCCGCGTGAACCAGATTAGTCATCGAAAGCCCGAAAGCACTTTCGAGACCGATCATCCCATATGAAGCTATATCGAGCGACGTTTCCTTGGTGTCGTACTGGTGCGGCGCGTGATCGGTGGCGATTGCGTCGATCGTTCCGTCTTGAATTCCTTCGATGAGCGATAGACGGTCGGCTTCCGAACGAAGCGGCGGGGAAACTTTCCCGTTTGCGTCAAACGAGCGCATATATTCGTCATTCAGCGAAAAATGATGCGGCGTGGCTTCTGCCGTAACCCGAACGCCGTTGGCTTTTGCCTGACGAATTAATGCAACTGAGGCTTTTGTCGAAACATGCGGAATATGCAGACGAGAATTCGTGAATCTTGCCAATGTCAAATCGCGGTAAATCATGATCTCTTCAGCGATCGATGGATTTCCGGGAATGCCGAGGTGCGTTGAAACGACGCCTTCATTCATGTAACCGTCTGCTTTTAGCGCCGGATCTTCGGCATGATTGATGATCGGCTTATTCACAATTTTGGAATATTCCAAAGCGAATCGCATGATTTGTGCATTGACTACCGGATTGCCGTCGTCAGAAAATCCGACAGCGCCGGCGGACGACAGTTCGACCATTTCGGTCAATTCTTCACCTTTACGATTTTTAGTGATCGCCGCAATCGGAAAAACGTCTACAATCTGTCCTTCCGCTTTCCGATAGATGAACCGAACGCTTTCCTGTGTGTCGATTGGCGGATCGGTGTTCGGCATGCAACATACTTTCGTAAATCCGCCCGCTAAGGCGGCCCGACAACCCGACTCAATTGTCTCCTTGTCTTCAAATCCCGGCTCGCGGAAATGAACATGTAGATCGACGAAACCCGGCGAAATCGTCTGCCCATTCAAATTGATGGTTTCCATGTCGTCCTTCGGAGTAATTCCTTTTTCGATCCTGACGATGATTCCATTCTCGATCAATATGTCCGAATCGTATATTATTTCTCCGACCGGATCGGCGATTTTTCCATTCGCGAGTAGCACTTTTCCGTTCATTTTATCTATTTGCATAATTTCTCCTTTTCTCTATCGCACCCGCCGATCATTTACCGCCGACCAGCAGAAATAAAACAGCCATCCGAACCGCCACACCGTTCAGAACCTGATGCAGGATAATGGAATAATCGCCGTCTGCAACGTCCGAGTCGATTTCAACACCGCGGTTAATCGGTCCGGGATGAAGAATCGTCAGCGGCTTTTTAAGATTCTCAAGTCGTTCGCGCGTCAAACCGTACAGATTTCGATATTCGCGCAATGACGGGATCAATCCTTTTCCCTGGCGCTCACGCTGAATTCTCAGCAGGTTCACCGCATCGGCGAACTGAAGCGCCTCGTCGAGATCGTACATGATCTTCACGCCTAAAGATTCGACGCCGCAAGGCATAAAAGTCGGCGGCCCGCAGAGCGCGACATTTGCGCCCAGCGTTTTCAATCCAAAAATGTTCGACAGCGCGACCCGGCTGTGACGAATGTCGCCGACAATGGCGATGTTCAAACCTTCGATCTTGCCAAACTTTTCCTTCAGCGACATGATGTCCAGAAGCGCCTGTGTCGGATGTTCGTGCGTCCCATCGCCCGCATTGATGACGACGGCATCGACGAATTGCGACAATAATTTGACTGATCCCGGCACCGGATGCCGCATGACGATCGCATCCATTTTCATGGCGTACAAATTCTGAATCGTGTCCTTCAAACTCTCGCCTTTTGAAAGACTGCTTCCAGAGGCGGAAAAATTGATCGTATCCGCCGAAAGCCGTTTTTCCGCGAGTTCAAATGAAATTCGCGTCCGTGTGGAATTTTCGAAAAAAAGATTGACGATCGTCTTGCCTTGAAGCGTCGGAACACGTTTGATCGGTCGTTCCAAGACTTCCCGGAAAGAAAACGCCGTATCAAAAATCTGCGTGAGGTCTTCTTTGGGAACGCCTTCAAGTCCATACAGGTGTTTAATACTCAAATTCATTTGTTTTCCTCCACAAGCAAGATGGCATCCTCACCGTCGCTTTCTTTCATCAGCACACGCACTTCCTCGCCCGGTGAAGTCGGAACGTTTCGGCCAATATAGTCCGCCTTTATTGGCATTTCACGGTGCCCGCGGTCGATCAAAACCGCGAGTTGAATCGATGACGGTCTTCCGAAATCCATCAGCGCATCCAGAGCGGCGCGAATCGTCCGCCCGGTATAGATCACATCATCGACAAGGATGAGAATCTTTCCGTCCACCACAAACGGAATATTCGTGATCTCGACGCGCGGAAGCCGGTTCTTCATCCGAAAATCATCCCGGTACATGACGACATCGAGAACACCAACCTGCATTTTGACGTTTTCGATTTCTTCGATTTTCTTTGCGATTCTTTTCGATAAATATTCACCGCGCGTCCGGATACCAATGATGCCGACATCTTCGATGCCGCGGCATTTCTCAATAATTTCATGCGCCAGGCGAGTGATCGTCCGGTTCAACGCCTGCTCGTCCGCTATCTTGGATTTAACCTTGAAGTCCATAGATTTCTCCTCTATAAAATAAAAATTCCACCGCTTGGGTGGATTTCTTCTTTTTCTTCTGCCCTTGCCAACTCACGGGTTGTAATTAAAAGGCTCCTCATTTTGTTGGGCGGAATTTATCCTTACTTACGAAAAATACCTAAGAAATAGTTTTCGGATTGAAAATTTTTGGGTCTTCTTCGTCTGGCAGACGAGTTCACTGACGATTTTTTGTACAACGTCATCTGGAACGCCATCGTGCGTTTTGGACTTCAGGCGAAGATCGATCGGATCATTGATGTAGTCAATAACGACAAATTTCCCTTCAGATGTCAACGCAATTTCAGTCGAAAAAAGATCGAGCCGGCAAATTTTAGAGATCATTCGGGCGATCTCGCGCAGGCGCGAAAGTCCGTTTTGCACTTCGTCATCTGCTGAAACTGCTGTGTAAATATGCGAATCGGTCGCCCACCAAAAAACGAATGTGCGTCCGTAAAAGTAAATCACCCGAAACCATGCCGCGTGATTGCCGATTTGGATTGGAACGATTTTTTGCTGAAGCAGGTAATAATCGCCCGGAAACTGCATTCGCGCAGACTGAATTTGCATTTCGGAGCCAGATCCGATAATTACGCCGTCACCGCCGCCGCCATGAGCCGGTTTGATGATGAACGGACGACCGAGCGCGGTAAAATCGATAATCGGCAGTTCGGGTTCCGACTTGATCGGCGATAAGATGATTGTATGCGGCACATAAAGCCCGACGGCAATAAAGTCAAGATGCATCGTCGCTTTATTCCACGCCCGTTTTGCATGTTCGAGCGGATTGATACGAAGCGCCCGGCACCGCTTCGCCCAAGCGTCCATATCCACGAATCGCTCATCTGCATCTGATGCACGATCCAGAAAAATCCGGCATCTGATTTCTTTCCGCTGAACCCGTAATAGAACATCGTCGATATTTTCCAAATTGACAGACAGCAGGTTGAGCGATTCTGCTGCGAAAGCATCTTGAACGAGCTGGATAAAATCCGCATCGAACGACCATGTCCACGCAATACAGAGATCGTACTTCATACAATATGTTCTGTGAGTTTGTCGATAATTCGCCGGGCAATTTCTTCCGGTCGATCCGTCTGAGAAACGGAAATCCAATCGGCGGAGATTTGATTTCTGAACCACGTGATCTGCCGCTTGGCGTAATGCCGCGTGTTTTGTTTGATTTGCACGATCATCTCTTCATGCGAGCATTTGCCGTCTATAAATTTTACGACTTCGCGATAACCGAGCGTCATCAACGCGTCCAGATCCCGCCGAAATCCGACGCTTAACAATTTCTGAACTTCGGCAACCAATCCATCCGAAATCATCTGATCGACCCGCTCGTCGATCCGACGGTACAAATCCTCACGCGGCATATCGAGAACAAATGAGCGATACGCGAATGGCGGTTCGGTTTTCTGCTCTCTAAATAACTGTGAAGGCGTCTTGCCTGTCGTCATAAATATTTCCAGCGCACGCGTGATCCGTTTGGTATCGTTAAGATGAATTTTCACCGCCGTCTCCGGATCGATTTCCATGAGTCGGTTGTAAAGTTCTGCGACTCCTTTTTTGTCCAACTCCCGTTTGATTTCAGCGCGAATCGATACATCCGTTCGGCTTTCCTCAAATATTCCGTTTTGAAGAGCGCGAATATAAAGTCCAGAACCGCCGACAAAAATCGGCCATCGTTTTCGACTTTGAATATCGGCAACCGTTTTGAGCGCGAGGGTTCGATACTTGCCGGCGCTGACCGTTTCGTCCGGATCAAAAAGGTCGATTAGGTGATGCGGAATATCTTTTTGCTGATTGAGTGTCGGTTTCGCGGTTCCGACGTCCATGCCGCGATATACTTGCCGTGAGTCGGCGGAAATGATTTCACCGCCGAGCAATTTGGCGAGTTCGATGGCAGTCGCCGTTTTACCGACGGCCGTCGGGCCGACTATGAAAGTGACTGAATTCGGAGAGATTACGTTGCCCGTTTGAGACGGATTGTTCATGTAAATTCCATCAGAAATATCTATTAAATCCGTTCAAACCGTTTATCGAGTTCTTTCAGCGACAGGTTGACGACGATCGGTCTGCCGTGCGGGCAAAAATACGGATTTTTTGTAGCAAACAGTCGATCGACCAGATTCCGCATTTCCTCGACGGAAAGCGGATCGCCGGATTTGATGGCGGCTTTGCAGGCATAGGAGGCCGCAACCTTTTCACGAACGCTTGTATCTTTCGTTCCGTATTCCTGAAAATGGTCCAGAATTTCCTTAATGATCGTTCCTTCGTTTCCCCAACGCATCCCGGCCGGTACCGCTTCGATAGCAATCGTCAATTTACCAAATTCCTTTGCACGGAATCCCATTTTCTCTAAAAACGGAAGAATTTCAAGAAGCGTTGAATAATCGGT
>JAQUKI010000049.1 GCA_028719225.1 Fidelibacterota bacterium
TCCGATCTCAGTACTTTTTCTTCGGGAATGACGGCGCTAAACGTCCACTGGCAGGAAGGAATCGGTGCGTAAACCATCCAGTTTCTTTCGCCAGTTTGAACGTCATTAAAAGTGGCAATACCCTGTTTGCCGTGAATCATGTCTTTTCCAATCGCGCGCAAATCCGGCATCTCGAAACGTTCGGCGAGGCTGAAAACCGATTCGCGCATGACAAAATCGGCATTGGGATGATAGATAAACGTCCCGCTTCGACCGATGATGAATGTGTAGCCGGCGATGATATTGATTTCGTGCATCGTTTTTTCCAGCTCCGTCAGCGAAATATCGGCCGTCACGATCCCGGCAAATTTTCCTTTCAATTGAAGCGGATGCGAGAAAGTGCACATCAGTGCATTCCCGCCGCCTTCATCGTAATAAGGTTCCGTCCAGTATGTTTTCTTGATAAGTTTGGGAATCAGATACCAATCGGCTGTCGAGTAATTGTATCCTTTTTCCAAATACACCTTTTCCAGTCCGTTTTTAGAACGAAAAACATACGGCGCGCATTGCTTTTTCTGCGGATTCAGCGCATAAGGTTCAAAGGCGATGCTCATTCCAAAAATATTTTGGTTGACGGTCAGACGGCGTTCCATTACATCGAACAAGGCTTTCTCTGTCGGATTTTTCATTGCCTCAACGGTTTCGGCAACGATCGTCGGCGTTTCGGAAATCACCGAAAATTGGGAATTCAATTCGGCCGCATAGTGGCTGGTCAGTTCGATCAAATATTCATTCATCCGTTCGATGGCGGCATTCTTGCTCTGGAAATAATTTGTCACGACAACGGCAAAATAGACGACCAGAAGCGGAACGCCGATCCAGATGATGAGTCGTCGAACTATCGGTCTCTTAACGGTAGATTTTTGATGCTTTTCCATAGATTTTACTCTTTGTAGAAATTTTCATATTGGGGAACGGTTCGAATGAATCCCTGCTGTTTTAATTCTTCCGCGACGCGTAGAAAATCGTCTTTCTTCAAGACACCCCATTTCGTCGGATCATCGCCGACCTGATAAACAACCGCCTCCTTGATAGCGTTCAGCATCCATTTTTGATGAGCCCGATTCGTACGGACATGGAACTTTTCGCAGTATTCCATTAAAATGTCGAGCGTTTCCTCCTCATGATCAAATGCATATTCCCAGCCTTTGAGTATTCCGCGTCTCATTTTCCGGCAAAGTTCCGGTTTTTTCTCGTATGTCAGAGATGTGCAATAAATGCCGTCTTCCGGGAAATTCAGGCCGTAGTCGGAATAGAAAAATTGTACCAATTCATCCTGATCGATCCCTGACAAATAAAACTTGTTGAACTCATTGTAATACATTGCCGATGCGACGTCGTAGGCACCGACGAGAAACGCATCGATGTTGTACGCCTGAGGCACCAGATTTGGCTTGATGTTGAATTTTCGGAAAAATGCGTACGGCTGGATCGAGAAGTCGCCGCCCCAGATCGCTATTGTTTTCCCGTTCATATCTTCCGGCTTTAAAATGCCGCTTTCCTTTTTCGCAACGAGCATCAGAGACGATTTCTGCAGTACCTGACAAATATTGACAATCGGTTTCCCAAGCGTCAATGTCTGGGAAATCCACGCCGTGCAGAAGTCGGCACGCCCTTCAAGTAGTTCGGTGATCGGACTGGTGTGTTCGTCGGAAAAACGTACTTCGACGTCGATCCCTTCCACCTGAAATAATCCTTTTTCTTTAGCCATCAGGTAACCCGCGAATTGCGCCTGCGGAAACCACTGTACCTGCAGAACGACCGGTTTCTGATTGCCCGCCCGGCTTTTCACGCAGAAAAATCCCAACAGTACCACGAGTAAAATAACCGCTCTTTTCATACGTTTTTCCTTGTGTTGCATTTCTTCAGAAGATTTCATTCGCAAATGGCCGTCATGATTAATCAAGGAATGGCCTGATCAGCGCTTTTTATCAAATCCGGCGAAAAATCGAGACCCTGCGCCTTTCCATGTGTCAGGTTCAGATATAGTTTTTTCTTCTCGAGGATTATATCCGAAAGATTCTCCGCAGATTCGCCTTTCAATATCCAAACCGCCAATTCGCCGCTGGCCAAGCCCCATTCGTAATAATCGATCCCGAGACCGAGACACGCTCCGTCCTTCACGATCGTCGGTTCAAGGACAAAAATCGGAATTCGGTTGGTTTCGCCGACTTTTACCAGCGAACCAATTCCCGCGTACACGCTGTTATCCGAACAGGCTATCATCGCTTCGACTTTTTCACTGGCCAAAGCCTCCGCCGCCTGATAAACCTCCGAGCTTCCGTTAATGATAATTTCAACAACATCGATCTGATTCCGGGCTAAAGTTTTCTTCATACTTTCCACGGCTAAGCGTGCATTTATTTCCGACGGATTCCATGGAATACCGACACGCCGGAGTCCCGGAATCAACTTCCGCATCAATTGGACGATCCGATCGGTTTCCAGAGGGTCATAAACGCCGACGATCTTCGGCGGGACGCTCTTTATACCGAGAATTTCTGGCTGATAAGCGATCGTGTAAACGACCGGAATATCCTTCACCTGATTGCAGGCGGAGATCAGACACGGTGAACTGACCGTCACGATCAGTTTGACCTTTTCGGCGATGAATTTCCGCAGGATCATATCGATCGTTGGCAGATCGCCCTGCGCGTTCTGGAAGTCGATCCGGATGTTCTTTCCATCGATGAATCCGGCTTTTTTCAGCGCATCCACAACACCGAACCGTCCCTGATCCAGTTGCGGATTTTCCAGAAGTTGAACGATACCGACCGTCGGCAGCGATTCTTTCTGCGCACATTGAAAAAGCGAGAAACTCACACAAATGACGGCAAAAAACATTATCCGGTTTTTGATCATTTTCACCGGCCTTATTTCCCGACGATTTTTTTTGCCTGTGCAAGGACATTTTCCGGAAAACAAATTCCCATCTTCGTTGCAACTTTTTGATTCAACCACAATTCTTTCGGCAAGAGATCCGAGATCGGAATGTCCGCAGGTTTTTCACCTTTCAAAACGCGAATGGCAAGTTTCGCTGTCTCTTTTCCGACGGTATTATAGTCGGCGCCGATACTCATCAGTGCGCCGTTTTCCGTGTGCATCGGGTTATTGGTAACTACAGGAATTTTCGCCGGATTTGAGACGGCAGTGATCGTGGCGATCGCCAATTCGACGGTGTTATCTCCCGAAATGTAGACGGCATCGACTTTCTTATCGACAAGACTTTGCGCCGCCATCTGAACTTCGTTAGTGTTGGTCACGGTGACTTCGATGAGCTCCAGCCCATTTTTTTTCATCGCCGGACGCATTCTGTCCATACATGCCTGCGAGCAAATTTCCGACGGACTCCAGATCACGCCGATACGTTTCGCTTTTGGAAGAACCTGTTTGATCAGGTCAATACCTTCTGTAACCGGTTGAAATGTCGCCAATCCGGTCAGATTCGGCTGATGATCCGTCTGGCTTTTTGCGACGCCGACCAGATACGGATCGGTGACCATTCCGAAAACATGCGGAATCGTCTTGTTTGCGTTCGCCGTTACCTGCAGGCAAGGCGTCGTTATCGTGATGATAATATCTACATTTTTCACGACAAATTCCTGCGCCATCGACTGCGCCGTCCCGAAATCGTTCTCGGCATTCCGGTAAACGAACCGGCAATTTTTACCGTCGATGTAACCGCTATCGGCAAGAACGGCACGCACGCCCTTCATCGCTTCATCGACAGTCATCCGGGAAGCGAACTGAAACAGACCGATCGTCGGCATTTTCTCGTCCGATTTGTCTTTACATTGTATCATTGTGAACAGCATTACCGTCAGTATTAATATCATCGAAAAACGTTTCATCTCGCTTTTCCCCGTCTAATAATATCCTTCCTGAAGCATGGTGACCAATTCCTCGTCCATCAGTTCCTGCTTCCGGAGTTCGTTAAACCGATTGAGAAGATCGACCGGCTTCATCCGTTTACGTTCTTCGCCGGAAAAATCGCCGATGATGGCGCCTTTGTGCATCATAATCGTCCGATTACCGAGATCGAGCGCCTGTGTCATTGAGTGCGTGATCATGACGGTCGTCAGATGGTTTTCGCCGACGATTTTCTTGGTGAGCCGGACAATTTGTTCGGCGGCCTTGGGATCGAGAGCGGCAGTGTACTCGTCTAAAAGCAGTATTTTCGGTTTGCGGATCGTTGCCATCAGCAAAGTCAGCGCCTGACGCTGTCCGCCCGAAAGCAGTCCGACGGTGGCATTCAGCCGTTCTTCCAGACGCATTTCCAGCTTTTTTAGTTCGTCGAAATAGATATTCCGCTGAGACTCGATCAATCCGAGTTTGAGGCGACGCGGCTGACCTCTCAACATTGCGATCCGCAGATTCTCGAAAATCGTCATACCGGGCGATGTCCCGGTAAACGGATCCTGAAAAACTCTTCCGAGCAACCCGGCACGTTTGAATTCCGGCTGGTTCGTGACATCTTTCCCATCCAGAATGATCTTGCCGGAATCGCAGATAAATTTCCCGGCGATGGCATTTAAAAATGTCGATTTCCCGGAACCGTTTGTTCCGATGACCGTGATAAATTCGCCTTCCGGAATGAAAACATCGACGGCGTTTAAAGCGACCACCCGATCGCTGCCGCCGTGCATAAAAGTCTTGCAGATTTTTTCCAATCGAATCATTTCTTGAAGAATCTCCGAATCTGCGGCAACGCCAACGCCAGAAAGACGAAAATCGCCGTCACGAGTTTTAGATCGATCGGATTCAATCCGGCTTTCAGCGCCAGCGCTATCATCAGACGAAACAGGATCGAGCCGAAGATGACGCCCCAGATCAGCAGGTTCACTCCTTTCTTTCCAACGACCGATTCCCCAATAATCACCGATGCGATTCCAGCAACCAGAACGCCGATGCCCATTCCGACGTCGGCAAAGCCCTGATATTGAGCGATGAGCGAGCCGGAAAATGCGACCAGCCCGTTGGAAATCGCCAGCCCGAAGATTTTCGTCGTGTCAATGTTGACGCCTTGCGCACTGATCATCTGCGGATTGTCGCCCGTCGCCCGTAAAGCGAGTCCGAGATCGGTTTTCAAGAACACAACCAGCATCCATCTCAAAATCAGAACGACGACCAGAAAAGCAGCCATAACAACCCAAAATTGCGGAATGCCGAAGTTCCAGCCTTCAACAATCGAGACGACAGTGCGTTCGTTCATTAGCGGCAAATTCGAGCGCCCCATGATGTGCAAGTTGATGGAATACAATCCGGTCATGACTAAATGCTCGCCAAAAGCGGATCAACGTTGAATTTTGTGTGAATCAATCCTGTCAGCATTCCGAAAAGACTGCCGGCAACGATCGCTGCCAGCATCGCAAGCAATGGATGAACGCCGTTAATGATCAAGATCGCCGTTACGGATGCGCCGGTCACAAAAGTTCCGTCAACGGTCATATCCGCAAATTTCAGGACACGGAAAGTCAGGTAAACGCCCAGCGCCAGAAAGGCGTAGCCGAGTCCCTGCGTGATTGCTCCGATCCAGAGTATCATACTGTTTCCGCTTTCTCCCGGACAATTTCCCGGATATAACACAGGCCGATGACGCCTTTTTTAAATGTCGATTTATCCAACAGATGTTCCATGCCGAGAAATTCACCGTTCTCGATGATTTCCTTGATCTCGGCATCCAACTGGATCGGATGCTGTCCCGACGGCAAAAATTGAAATATCGCCGAATGGCTATGCGTCAGCGGCGTGCGCATCACCTGCTGATCTACGGTAAAAATCGACTGGACGGTTGCCGGATCGAGCGAAGATCGAACATCCAATCCGACACCGACGACCAGCGCCGTCGTGTTCACATATTCCGGCTCGATCTGAAAATTCAGCCAATCTTTGATGTTGTCGCGATGCGTGATCGATTCACCGTTAGCCGGCGCATTTTCAATGATGGGTGCGCGTTTGATTCCCGCTCCGAAAATTGAATCGACGTCAGCCCGCATCACGATTCCGATCAAACCGCTGAAGTCCGGTTTTCTCTGCCGTGCAAGACAAAAGAGTTCCAGATAGAGGTTTTTCAGAGACAAGCCTTCTTGTTTGTCGGTTGCTTCGAATGCCACGACCTCGTTGAAATTGTCATCCAGCATCACATGAAAAGCTGTGTGAATTTTCACGTCGTCGGCTTCGCCGCGCGGGATCAGAAAATCCGGAACGTTGTGACCATCTGTCGGCACCCAGATCAACGCGCCGTTCAAAACCATCAGTTCTCCGATCCGGTCATAACAATTCTCGACCGTATCGCCCATCGCGCCGATGCCGAGCGAGTATTTGATTTTCGACAGACTCGTCGAAGCAATTCCTGCACGCGAACATCTTGCATAAAGGAAATCGCGGTTGTCTCCACTTACCCGGATTCGGGTTGGCTCCTGGCTTCGCGGATAAACGCGCCAGACGGCGTTGGCCATCTGAAATTCGTCGAATGTAACCGCTTCCGTTCCTTTTTCCGTCTTTTCCGTACAAAAAGATGTGAGCGCCGATTCGATCGTCGTATAAATGCTGAAAATCGTAAGGAAACCGGATATTTTCAGAATGCTGAGTGGGTATGGCTGAACACCGGCTAATTTCACATCGCCGTTCAGTTTGACGATCATTTTCTTGAGCGTGAGTAAAACGCGAATCCCGGCGCTCGATAAATAATCGACGTTCGTCATATCCAAAACTATCCGGTAGGCGCCCGAATTGACCTGCGAACACAGAATCTCGCTCGTTTCGTTGGCGTTGACGGAATCCAGTCTTCCGGTCATTCTTCCGATTAAAACATCAGATTGTTGTTCAAATGTAATCGTCATATTTAATTATTTTCCCTGATTTCGAGCAGACGGGAAAGCCGGTTCAGCATCCAGACGGTTCGTTCGAAAAGATTGGTTACATAGAGAAGCGTCGCCTTACTTTGCATATCAAGCGCGCTTTCACCCGATAGATAAGTATTCCGTATACGCTCCATCGTACTGCCTCTGTCCTGTGTGATGTTTTTCAACAATTCGGCGGTCGAATCATCCACGTTGTCCATCGCATCGATCGCAGTAAGTAAAATCGTATCAAGTCCTTCGATCAAATTTTGCACCAGCGAACGCGCCGCCGGATTGCAGGGAGATTGATCCAGCGTTCTGACCAAGTTGTAAAGATTCTCTTCTATCGAAACGATGATGCTCTGTTTGTTTTGAATGGCAAGTAACCGTTCCGACGAATGCGGTGACGTTCTTTCTTCGACCAGATCTGTCAGGAAATTTTGAATCTCGTTCACGACGGATGAAAAGGCGTTGTGATACGATTCGACGACGCCGTCGCCAGTTCCTTTTTCGACAATGCAGCGCGCGTTATCCATATATCGCGGGAACCGGTTCGCCAGTCGCTGTTGTTCCTTTTCGATCAGTTCCATGGCGGATTCGGGAAAAACCAGTGCGCCGTCGTGAATAAATTTAACCTTCGATTCGTCCTCTTCCTCGGTCAGCGGATAGAATTTTTCCAGCACTCGGCCGGTTTTGTCGAAGAATTTCCAGAGGACAATTCCCGTAAAAAGATTATAGATCAGATATGAATACGCCATCTGTTGCTGGACGGAACCGGGCAACGACGTAATCAGCGCCTTCATCAACGGCACGTGCAGATAAATCTCGAGATAGAACAAGATCACAAAAATCAATCCGCCGAAGCAGTCATAAAACACCGAAAACATGGCGATCTGCCGTGAAGTTCCTTTCAATCCGCCGGACATGAGCCACGAAATCAGAGCCGAGCCGACATTCGTACCGTAAATGATCATCATCGTCTGTTCGATACTGAAGAGTCCGATGCTCGCCATGGTGATCGCAACGACGGACACAGCCGCCGATGATTGCGCGATCATCGTCAAAATCACGCCGATGAGAAATGCGAAAACGTACGATTTCGATGTCAGGAGCAGAACCGTCTTGAACCATTCGTAATTTTGGAGAGAACGCGAGCCTTCATCGATCATGAAAATACCGAGGAAAAGCAGGCCGATCCCCAGCAACGCCCCGATCAGCGTGCGGTATTTAACCGGTTTATCGAAGGCAAAACAGAGCCCGGCGATTCCCAGCAGGTACAGCATAAACAATTTAATGTCCAGCGTTGCCATCAAAACGAGGGTCGCCGTTCCAACGTTCGCGCCGGCAATAATCGGCAGAGCGCGTCGAACAGAAATCAGACCGCTTCGGATCATCCCGACAGTTATATAGGTGATGGCGGAATTGCTCTGCATAATGGCGCCCGCCAACGTACCCAAAAGGCCGGATTTCCAATCTTTTCCCGTCCACCGTGCGACGATCTGTCTGAACTGCCTGCCGGAAGCCTGTTTCAGATTATTGGATAGAATTTCGATTCCGGTAAAGAAAAGTCCCAACCCGGATAGAAACTTGCCTATGATTGTGAACATGAAACTCTCATCAAACGACGAACCCGGTCAGTTAAAAAACTCATTCAATCATTTCAACCGAATGCTGTGCAAAGTAATAAAATTCAATGAAAATGGAAACCGTTTTCTTCATGCCGATTTGTACGATTTCATAGCCGGTCAAGAAATTTTTTAACTGTATCGAAAAAAATCCCCGGCGCTTCAATAAACAGAAAATATCCGCAATCTTTGAAGATGACCAATTCCGAACCACCGATCGCTTTCCGGATGCACTCCATGAATTCCAGTGGAATCAGATCGGAGTCTCCGACGACGAATAAAACGAGAAAAAACTGCGCGCTTCAGTTTTATCATCGTCTGTACTATGATTTTTCTGATTTTCTGATTGACTATGATTTCTCATTATCACATCCTTTTAATCATAATCCTCACTTAATCATTCCAATCATAGTTCAAGACTTTTTCCATCGGCACACTCGGCGAAATCAGCGCAATCCGTTTATTCAGTGATTCTGACGGTCCTTTCGTGATTTTTTCAATAATGAGTGTATCATATCCAATAAATTCGGAATCTGAAACGGTTTCTGAATGAAGTGAAATTTCCGGTTTGTTTTGATGCTTTTCATGACCGTTTCTTCGGCATATCCGCTACAAAGAATAATCGGAAGATTTGCCTGCATCGTTAAAATTTCTTCGGCCAGAAGCAGGCCGTTTTTATCCGGTAGAATGACATCGGAAACGATCAGATCGATCTGTCCGTTTTCTTTCCGGAACTCTTCCACGGCCTGAGCCGCGGTCGCCGCGACAATCGGCAAATATCCATTTTGACGAAGTACGGTTGCAGTAAATATCTGAACCTCGTTATTGTCTTCAACGATCAGAATTTTTTCTCCGGTTCCCTGATATATCCGGCTTTCGACGGATTGCACTGTTTTCTCCATAACCGTTTTATCAGATACCGGTAAGTAGATTTTAAAAATCGTGCCACAACCGACCTCGCTGTAGGTATTGATAAAACCGTTGTGCTTTTTGATAATTCCATATACGACCGATAGCCCAAGTCCCGTACCTTTTCCTGCCTCCTTGGTCGTAAAGAAAGGATCGAAAATTCTATCTAATAATTCAGCCGGAATGCCTTGTCCGGTATCCGCAATGGAAAGTCGCAGGAACCTTCCTTCGCGAGAGTTCCGGATCGTTTGACAGTCTTTTTCGGTAATTAAAATGTTCTCCGTTTGGATAGTCAACGTTCCGCCAACCGACATGGCGTCCCGGGCGTTTACGACGATATTAACGATCACCTGTTCCAGATTCCCTTCATCCGCCTCAATAGTCCACGGAGACTTTTCGAGATGGGTAACGATCGAAAAATTCTCGCCGATAAGTCGCTGGATCATTTTAAGTAGATTCAGGATAGTATCGTTGAGGTTGATCGATTTAAATTCCATCGCCTGCTTCCGACTGAAAAGTAGGAGTTGCCTGGTCAGGTTCGCCGCTCTGGCGGAAGCATTAATAATTTGTTTCAACTCATGATAATCCGGTTCATTCTCATTCTTCTGTATCATCAGAAGCTGAGCATGCCCCTGAATGACAGTGAGCAAGTTATTAAAATCGTGGGCGACTCCACCCGCCAGATTGCCAATTGCTTCCATTTTTTGCGATTGCAGTAACTGATTTTGCAATTGTTCCTTTTCGATTTGTCTGACTTTTTGTTCGGTAATATCACGCAACACTGTGAGCAAAAGACGCTTTCCCGGAACGATCTCAAAAAAAGAATCGGATAAACTGAACCAGACATGAGCTCCATTATGGAGAACTGTTTCTTTCTCAACGTGTCTCTGGGTGGTATCATTATTGAAATGCTTTTGATATATTGCCTGACTATCGGCCTGTTTATCATCGGCGTAAATGACCGTAAAAGGTTTACCTTCCAGTGATTCTTTTTCCATCGCGACAATCTGACAAAAAGCGTCGTTAACCATCAGGATAGTTCCGTTTTCGTCTGTCAGGCGCATTCCATCCACTGAATTTTCCCAGATCCGCCGGAAATATTGTTCGGATTTATGTCTTTCTTCTTCAGCCTGTTTATGCTCAGTAATATTCTGAATTACTCCCATGATTTTAACCGGTTCACCAAGTTTATTGCGTTGGAGTTTTGCAACGGATGAAATGATTCTAGGTTTGGAAGCATCTTTGGGATGGATTTCAAATTCCAGGTCGTACGGTTTATTTGATTCTATCAGATCTACCAATGCCTGATGAACACGTTCTCTTTCCGGAATGCAATTCTCAACTTCGTCGGTTGTAAATTCAGGTTGTTCTGGATTAAAGCCGTATATGCGTTTGGCTTCATCAGATCCCCAAAAATTAGTCGTTTGAATATCGTATTCCCAATTACCGACATGACCGATAGACTCAGCCATGCGATAACGTCCTTCATTAATCCGTAAAATATCTTCCACCCGTTTCCGTTCGGTAATATCGAAGACTATCGAATGCAGCAGATTTTTACCATCGGATTCAATATTACTGCTGTAAACGGCGACATCTCTAACAGACCCGTCCGCCCGGCGGTGCTTGAATTCAAAGTAAACACGTTTATTTGTCAGAACTTTTTTCATTTCCGCTTTAATCTGGGCTCGCGAGAGCGTATTGATATCGGATATATACATCTGGCATAACTGCTCGTGCGACCAGCCGTAGTATTCTGCCGCGGATTCATTGGCGTCCACAATTCGACCGTCTTCCGTGTCAATCAGCAGTTTAACTGCTGAATGCTTTTGGAATATTTTCCGGAACAGGTCTTCGCTTTTCTGGAGCGCTTCTTTCGCCTTCTTGTGCTCGGTGATATCCTGATTGACGCCATAGGTCTTGATTGTGCGTCCATGATTATCCTTTTCTATAAAGTAGTTGACTGAAATCCAGCCGACTCCTCCGTCTGCATAAAGGATTCTGTGTTCGATGCTACGACTGAAATTTGGGTCGGTAGTCTCGAGCGCCATTCGGGTTTCATCGGCTACCATTTTCTGGTCATCGGAATATAGAAATTGATCGGCATATTGCTGAGGTTTCATTTTATAGCCGCCAACTTTTTCGGCAGTCGTATGGAAAATGGCATAGAAATAATCGTCAAAGGTAAATATATCTTCGGCAACATCATATTCCCAATAGCCTAATTTTGCAATCTTGGCGGCTTCGGAGAGTCGTGTTTCACTGACCGATAAAGCGTCAATCGCGTTTTTTACTTCGGTAATATTGCTAAAAAATCCGACTATGCACTGAATTCCGCCGAGGATTATTTTGCTTCCGCTGACATTAGTGTAAATTATTCCCCCGTCTTTCCGGCGACAGGGAATATTATGGATTGAAATCTTTTCACCACGCGTAATCGCTCCAAACTCCTGAATGATCATGGGCAGTTCCGCGCCGGGATGAATATCATTGATGCTCATCCGTAACAATTCCTCAACCGAATAACCGAGCATGTCACAGATTGCCGGATTTGCGTACTTGAATTGGTGGCTAATTGCATCCGCAATTAATATGCCTTCTGAAGTGGTTTCAAACAGGACTCGATAACGGTTTTCACTCTCTTCCAATTCACTGACTTTTTCTTCGAGTTTTTTAACGATGCGTTCGCTGTAAAGGCTAAATACGTCTTTTTCATCTTTAAACTTAAATTTGGCGGTTTTCAGAGTGCCGTTGATCCGGCTTTGCAAAACATCCTGCATAATCTTGAGAAAAGCCGTGGGATCGATCGGTTTGCGAACAAACCTGGTTGCCCCGAGTTTAATTGCAAATACTTCGTCCTGTCTTGACGTAAAGGTTGCCGAGTAAAAGATAAACGGAATTTCATTCCACCGGGGATCGGATTTTACTTTTTTACATAGCATATAGCCATCGACTTCCGGCATCATAATGTCCGAAATGATCAAATCAATGGCCGTCGTTTCCAAAATTTCCAGCGCAATTTTTCCATTGGCGGCGCTATAAGTCTTGTAATGATTATTTTCAAGAAAGGATTCCAGCAGATAACGATTCTCGTGCTTATCGTCTACAACCAATATGTTGATCATATCTTACTCCCGGTTTATTCTATCCGCCTTTTGTAAATGAATCATGATTTTAGTGCCGTGATCGTGCGGATTGTCTAAAATGTCTTTGGACTGAACTTCTATTTTCCCGCCATAAAATTCGACGAACGTTTTTATCAAAGACATGCCGAATCCGGTCCCGATCTCGCCATTTGTGCCGGTGCGGCTGGTACTTTTGGATATATCGAAAATCTGAGATAGTAATTGTTCCGGCATACCGATGCCACGATCCTCAATAATCAACGTCACGATATTGTCCTTTTCAACCGCGGTCATTTCTACCTGACTGTCCTCAAATGAAAATTTCAGTGCGTTTGTCAACAGATTATTAAGAACAGAATTGATCAACGAGCGTTTTTCCGCCTTCACATAAATGGTTTCATCGATGTTTATGTTCAAACGGACTTTCTTTTTTTCGAAGCGGTCACCAAGCAATAAAACGGATTCTTGCGCCATCTCGCTCAGGTTAACCGGATACAGTTCGATTTTTTTCTCCTGTAAAGAGCGCATGTCCCGGATCAGATTGATGATGTCCACACCGTGAGAGGTTGCCGTATTTATTTTTTGCAGATAGTTCTGCGTTTTTTCAGGGATGGTTTTTATCAAACCCAATGCGAAGGTAATCACTCCAAAATGATTGGCGAGATCGTGACATAAAATATGTAACAGCTCTTTTTGTTCAATGTTCTGTTTAAGAATCACATCCTTTTGTTTTTTTATCAGGATTTGAGTGTTGACCCGAGCGAGTAATTCGTGGGGATTGAACGGTTTTGTCAGGTAATCGACACCTCCGGCTTCAAACCCTGTTATGATATCCTCGATCTCCGTCTTAGCTGTCAAAAAAATGATCGGAATCTCTTTTGTGTCTGGATCGCTTTTTAGTTGTTCGCAAACCTGAAAACCGTTCATTTCGGGCATCATTATATCGAGCAGGATCAAATCTGGTCCGGCACCTATCCGTGCAATTTTCAGCGCCAACTGGCCGTTATTTGCAACTTTGACATGGTAACGATCGATCAATAATCCTTTCAGCAAATCCAGATTCGTCGTAACGTCGTCAACGATCAGAATGGTATGTTCTTTAGTTTCCATGATACTTCTTGTTTAATGTTTCTTTAATTCAAGTTTATAACTTCATCTAACTTTGCCAGCGCTTGATCGTAATCATATTTCTCGATATCTTTTTCGATAATTGCCAATTGCGCCTCGGACATTTTGAGGAGTAACTCCTCTTTTAGTGTCTGGAAAGCATCGCCGGCTTGTGCATCATATTCCGTAAGATATTTCCGTAGTTCATGGACGGATTTCCGGAACATTTCACCGTCGATTTTCGGTTTTTTTGTTTCGCCTGATTTCCCCAAAGTGGTAATCTCCACCGGGAACTTTGCTTTTGCAATGACATCCAGAATGAGGTTGAGTTCGGTGGCTACCTGCCGGAACAGTTCACCGATTTTTACGGAGTCGTACTGTTCTGATTTCAATTCTTTATCAAGATCTGTCACAATTTTGTATAAGTTTTGCGCGCCTATATTTCCGGCGCTTCCTTTCAGAGCATGAGTCAGATGTTCAGCCGCTACCGTATCTTTTCTCGCAAGATGATTTTTTAGAATTTCAATCAGGTTTTTATTCTCTGTTGCGAAAAGAGACAAAATCCTGGCATATAATTGTTTGTTGCCTGCGACCCGCTTCAAACCGGTTCGGGTATCGATGCCCTGAAGTG
>JAQUKI010000050.1 GCA_028719225.1 Fidelibacterota bacterium
AGCGTACGATACCGAAGTTCATTCTCTTGTAATACATTTTCTAATCGCTTGCGTTCCGTAACATCACGGGTAATGTTGAGGATGTGCTGAACACCGTTAATATCTATGATAGATGCGGACATCAATCCGTATCTGATGTCGCCTTTTTTAGTTCGAAAACGGGCTTCGAGGTTTTCAATGAATCCATTTTTCTTTAGACCGCTTACCATTTTTTTTCTGTCATCAGGGTCTTCCCAAATATTCATTTCGATAGAAGTTTTGCCGATTATTTCATCTTCGGTATATCCCATAGCGTGGGTGAAACCATGGTTTATCGCGACATACATTCCATCTTTTAGACGGTTGATGTTGATGGAATCAGGACTCAGCATAAAAGCATTCCTGAACTTTTCCTCGCTATCGCGTAGCAATACTTCTGCCTGTTTTCGCTCGGTAATGTCCTTTATCGTTCCCATTAGTCCGGTTATTTTACCTTCGGTGTCGTATTGGATCGCAGATGTTATCAGCGTATTGATTATGGTTCCGTCTTTTTTCCGTAAATCAACAGGAAAATCCGTGGTATAACTTTTTTTAATTATAACGTTGATGTGTCTTTTACGTTCTTCCGGATTTGCGTAGAGATCTTCAATCTTGACCTGCATTAACTCTTCTCTGTTTGGATATCCGAAAAATTCAACTGCCACATCATTCATGTCTATCCATTTTCCGTCAATGGTTGTGATGAAAACGCAGTCTCTCGACGTTTTGAAGAATGTCTTGTATCGCTCCTCGCTCATTTGCAGCGCATCTTCCACTCGTTTGCGTTTGGTAATATCCTTAGCGAGGCCATAGAATTTTATTATTGCGCTTGATTCGTCTAAAAAGGGAACAGCGCTGGTGAGATGCCAGCGCCACGTCCCATCGGCATGCCGCACGCGGTATTCGACGCCATCTTGCCGTTGCTTTGTCTTGATCACAGTTTGAAGAAACGCCATACACGCCGGAATATCATCCGGATGGACAAATATTTGGAATGATTTCCCGACAACCTCGTTAACAGAGTGTCCTAATAGCATTGTCCATACAGGTGAAACGTAAGTAAACACGCCATCCGGATTGAGCGTGTAGATAATGTCGTGACTATTCTCGACCAGTCGGCGGTAATTTTCTTCATTTAATTTCAGTGCATCTTCTGTTTCTTTGCGGTTGGTAATATCACGGAAAATGCCGAGTAGCAAAGGCTTGTGATTGCCGGTTTCAAAGAAAGAATTCGTTACTTCAACCCATATTTTACGACCGTCACGGAGAGATACTTTCTGTTCGCTATGCGGCTTGACAGTGTGGGCAGAAAAACGTTCCCGATGCATTTTTTCGACGTGTTCCCATTGTTCCTCAACATAGATAACGGCCAGAGATTGACCTTCTATTTCCGATCGCTCGATCCCCATCATCCGGCAGAAAGCGTCATTGACCTGGATGACTGTGCCGTTTTCGTCGGTAAGGCGCATCCCATCTTGCGATTTTTCCCACACGGACCGGAATTGCGCTTCCATTTTTTTCTGTTCGCTGATGTCGTGATTGATGGACACCATTCCGATATTATCACCCGAATTGTTTTTAATTTCTGAAATGGTACTTAGGACAGATAACGATCTGCCGCTTTTAGAGAGATGAACTATTTCACCCGACCAAGCGCCTTCTTTATTGATCTTTTCGAATACGGTCTTTCTGGAATCATAGATATATTCCGGGTTGACAATATCGCGGAATTTTTTTCCGAGGACATCTTCTGCTTTCCAACCGTACATTGCTTCTGCCGCCGGATTCCACATGGTGATTTGTTTATCAATGTCAGTTGCAATGATGGCGTCTGATACATTTTTCAGCAAATCGGCTTGATACCGGATTTGTTCTTCTACTTGCCTGCGCTCGGCAATATCTACAGAAAGAATGAATATTCCCTGCGGTATGGGCTGAATGGAAAATTCGAACAATCCGATCGATCCGCCCGGGAAATCGAATTCATTTTCAATGTGAACCGGAGTTCGCTCTTCCATACAATGTTTTATTATAACGAACAAAGTCGTTTGATCGATTCCTGGCCAAACGCTCGCAAATTTTTTCCCAAGTAAATCCATTTTGGATCGGTGAAACTGCTTTTCGGCAGTGCTGTTCATATAAAGATAACGCCAGTCGAATCCGATGATCTGAGCGCCTTCCATCATACCATCCAGAATTGAATGGAATCGCTCCTCGCTTTCGCGGAGATCCTTTTCGGCAAGTTTACGCTCTGTGATATTCCGGAAAATGTTCAATTGCAGCTTTTCATCGTTGATTTCCACGGTTGAATTAGACAATTCAAACCACACCGACCGGCCGTCATGGAGAGTTACGAGACGTTCAAAATGAGGTTCGATCATGTCGGTTTGAAAGCGTTCAATGTCTTTGGCAAGAATATGATCGGCGGCATAGTTGTCATAAATAACCGAAAGCGGCTTGCCGATTAATTCGGACTCCGGCTTACCGACCATGTGGCAAAAGGCTGGGTTGACCCGAATCATGATCCCTTCGGCATTGCAAAGGCGCATTCCGTCGCGACTGCTTTCCCAGATCGTTCGAAGTTCTTTCTCGGAATTTCTGATTGTGTTCTGTGAGACGCGCTCGGCGGTCTGATCCCGGAACACTAATATCACTCCGATTATTTCCCCGTCTTCATTTTTAATCGGCGCACCGCTGTCTGCAATTGGAATTTCCTGATTGTTTTTAGAAATCAACACCGTATGGTTGGCAAGCCCAATAATCAAACCCGCATCCAACACTCGCTGAACCGGATTCTGTACGATTTGTCGAGTCTCCTCGTTGACGATGTTGAACACTTCCGGAAGGTCTCGTCCCTCAGCCTCTTTCTCCTGCCAACCGGTCAGTTTTTCCGCTACAGGATTTAAATACTTGATCCTTCCAAGTCGATCTGTTGTGATGACCGCATCGCCGATGCTGTAGAGTGTCGTGCGGAACTCTTCCTGAACGGCAAAGCGAGATTTTTCTTCAATATACAAAGCGTGATAGACACCACGTTGCCGATGATTATAAATTAACGCCATGCCGGCGGCGACCATTACCAACAGAATAACAATTAGTACAGATACAAACCGAAGCTCGGTGTTGAGATCGGAATAAATTTCTTGACGGTCGATTTTGGCTATTAAAAACCAGTTTGTTTCGGGAACCGTTCCTATATGCGATAAAACTCGGATACCGCGGTAATCTTTGCCTTCGAAAATGCCGGCTTGTCCCAACACGGCCCGGACGGCGGGTGTATTTGTATCAGCCGTAGATATATGCATGCGAAGTGCGGCGGTCGGATTATAGCGCAAATTATTCAGGAATAAAACGCTGTCGCCTTCTTGGCGAACAATTAATGTTTCCGCCGTTTTACTGGGCGTCGGCCATTTCTGTATCAGCGGATATAAAAATTCTTCGGGAGCATTACGCAGGATCAATACGGCTAACGGTTTGTTTCCGGGATTTGCGATTGGTGCGATAAAATCGAGGTGGACTCGTTTGTGTAGAGGACAGTAATAGAAATCGGTAAAATGGACAGTCCCTGTCTTGCAGGCGATGGCGATTTGTTTTGCGGTTATAGGATCTAACCGTCGGCGTTGCGGTTCGAGCGCCAGCAGTAATTTACCTTGCGGCGTCGCTATTAAAATATCGGCATATCTATGTTGCCCCTGTACAATCTGTAATCGCGCCATAATCTTTTTTTGCAGGTCATGATCGCTTTCTCCATTGATGATCCATGTGTTTACCGCCTGAGAAAAAAACGGAGAGGTTGCAACCGACAGGGCGTCGCTTTTACGCTCTCTTAACCAATTGACAATTTGATCGGTCTTAAGGTCGGATATTGTTTTAAGCGCGTCATGTTTTTCAGCAAGTATCGTCCTGACCTTGTTCCGATAGTATATTCTACCGCCCAGCACAATGAGCAGGCTCATCGCGAAAAATAACAGGATAAATGGCTTTTTGGAAATTAATCGACTCTGATGAACTTCAGGCATATCGCCTCCCTGACGTTAAAGAATAGGAATGTCCCGAGAAAAACATTCCTGTTTTTTATGTCCTGCCGAACCAAGTGTCATTTTTATGAATATATTCACCACCAAATATAAATCACCATTCCAACATAGACAAGCACAACACTTTACGGGTTTGATTCGGTTGAATTAGTAGAATTGGTTGATGATGTTGGATTCGGTTAAATGTGGATTTTTTCTGCTGTGCGCTGAATCCTGCTGACAGCAAAGACTTTTGTGAAAATAGTATCGTTAAAGTGTACAATCGTGGTCGTATTCTTCCCGCTCCGGTTTTATCGGAAAGCGGTCGGGAAAACGGCGATGTAGATTATCGGCAAAAAGAAAATCGAGATGGTTATTATTTTCTGGCGAGAAGCCTGTCGCGTCCATCCAGACCGTTGGACTTTCCATGCAGAAATAGACAAACGGCGGATTCGGTACACGCATCAGTCTTTCATAGATCGGTCGATACATCGAAACGCGCAGCGGGCGAACGTACCGCAATTTTCTGTCGATTCCGCGGATCATTTCACCGTACGGAATGGCAGATTTCGGGTAACGTTCCGCCATCGCGTCTTTCATCGACGGCGGAAATCTCAGCGAGCCGAGGCTGACCCATGCGATTCGAGCCGGATCGACCGTGTTGTAAATCGCATCGCAGAGTTTTAAATAAAGCCGATTCACATTCGGTAAACTGAGAATCGGATCGAAGTGGAATCCGACGAGAAAACCGGCGTCCTGCGCTTTTTGTGCCGCCGCGAGCCGGTCGGAAAGTCTATCCGCCGCCGATTCTTCCCTCTTAACGATTTCCTGCGGATTGACCGACCACGACAGAATGGTTTTTCCGCCGTGTTTCAAGGGAAGGATCGAGTCGGTTTGTGTCGTCTTGGATTTCAGTTCGAATACGACATTTGGTAAACCGGCAAAGAATTCGACGGCGCATTCGGCAAAATAGCGCGATCCGCTGAGCGCCAGACTGTCGCCGAGTTCGCCGGTTCCAATCCGGAACAGACGTTTTGGATGGCGTTGAATTTTTGTTGCCGCTTCCTGAAGAATTTCATCGACATTTGTGAAGATCACCGTTGCCGGAAAATTCAGATAGAACTGGAGAATGCAGTAAGTGCAGTTCAGCGGGCAATTCTGTGTTTGGTTGATGACGCGGTAACGGCAGCACAGATAATCTTTCGACGTTCCGGGACAATCCTTGACGACGTCGCCTTTAGAATGTGTGAGGAAAAGAACCTGTTTGGCGTCCGAAAGATCGTCCCGTCCGGACAGGTCGTCATCATCATCTAAGATTTCCGGCGTGAGATTTGGTAAATCACTCAGTATTCGGCGCGTCAATCCGTCATTTTGTGAGGATGCGGAAATGAATATTTTCCGGATGATACTCAAGGCGTTTACAGGTTTTCGAGGAGTTCGTTCAGTTTGTGGCGATTTTCTTCGGTGAAGAACCGTTCCAGCGCGTCGATGTCTTTGGGAGAAGCGAACGTTGCGTCGAGTGTCAACGCCTTTATTTCAAAGGTTGGATCATACGAAATTCGGACGTTCGGCGGTGTATCGATTTTTTCCTGCAAGGTTTTGGCGCGCTCGGTGTGCGATGACAGAAAAGGAAACCGCAATCGTGTGATACGTTGCCGGAGGATCGCTATCTTCTCTGTTTCCGGAAGATCGCAATTTTCAAGAATGGTTTTCCATTCGATCTCTGTGAGGATTCGGTAAATATTGGTGTCTTCGCGGATGATGGTTTCACGGATGTTTCGAACGATTTCCTCCAAAATACTGAGTGTCGGATGGGTTTTTTCGAGTAATAAAATCAGATTGGATTGAAATTCGCGAGCCAGCATTGAAAGCGCGAGCCATGTTTTAAGCGGGGCGTTTTTTTCGATGAGCCATTCGGCAATGTTCGGATCGAGGTTCAGGCAATTCAGGTAAGTGTCGATCAGTTTGATGTTCGGCGCTAAACCGATCTCCGGAAAAAATATCCGGGCAATCGTCTCGCGCCGGGTTTTATTGTCGAGAAGAGATTGAATGATTCGGGCGATTTCAACCGGGAACAGCGGGCGAAAAAGCCGTACGTAATTGGCGGCGATACGAAGAATGTCGGTGTGCGCAGTGTTTTCTTGGAAGATGTAGGTCGGAACGGATTTCTCTAATTTACGGGGTTCGAGCCATTCTCGGCCGACGACGATCCGGTATCTGGACGGTGAATTTTGAACGAGCGCCGGCAATTGCAGAGAATCCGGTTCGTCTGAAATTTGCACCGATAATTTTATCGGATAAAACAGGTCGAACGCGCGATCGGTAAAGTTTATTTGGTCAGTATTAAGATTGTTGATCGGCAAGGAAATCATGAAGAATTTTCTCGTAATTGAGGAGTTTGATGCTGTATATATTCTGCGTTCCGATGCGTTTTTCGCGACCCTTGGCCAACACCGTCAGTTTTCGGACTATCTCCTGAAGGACGAGCCGTTTTTCTTCCGCAGTCAGTTCCGCCGTTAGGATTTTCTCGAGAGCGCGGACGCGATACCGATCCATTCCCCAGTATTTCCGGGACAACTGATCTGCATGCCCGCCGGTTTTGACAATCAGTTTTTCCGGAATGAAGCCAATGGGATATTTCAGGGAAATCCTCAGCCAAAGATCGTAGTCTTCGCAAACCGGAAAACTCTCATCGAAGACGCCGATGTCGTTGAAGACTTTCTGGTGAACCATTACGGCGGACGGACTGACGATACAAAGCGGCAGGCAATGTTTGAAAATCCAGCCATCGTATTTTTGATGCTTTTTCATAGGATTGACCAAGATGCCTTTTCGGAACCATTTTTCATCGGTTTGGACAACCATCATGCCAGGATTTTCCGCGATGTACGCCATTTGCCGTTCCAGTTTTCCCGGTAACCAGTAATCGTCCGAGTCAAGAAAGCAGACCCATGCGCCGACCGATTTTTCCAATCCGAGATTTCTCGCTGCAGAAACCCCTGCATGAAGTTTGGAAAAGTACCGGATTTTGCTGGCGTATTTTGAAATGACGGAATCGGTGTTGTCAGTCGAACCGTCGTCGATAACGATGACTTCGAAATTGCCGTATGTCTGCGACAGTACCGATTTCAATGCGCGCTCGAGGACTTCTGCACGGTTATAGGTCGGAATAATGACGGTAACTTTTCCCGGATCATCCATGGATCGACTCCGTTTGTTTTAGAATATGCCGGATCAGATGTAAGGTTTCAGTCGACAAAATCGCGATGTTTTTATTCAATCCGCGGAAAAATGTCCGAAGCGTTGTAGAATCCGCCTGGTCCGAAATGATCTTTAATGAAATGAACGGAATTCCGGCGCGCATACATGATTCCGAGAGTGCGAAGGCTTCCATGTCCACAGCGAGAGCGCCGCACGCGGAAGTTATCTTAGATTTTTGCTCGGACGTAACAACCGGTTTTTCCGATGAAAATAACTTTCCGCGAATCCATGTCTCCGGAAAATGATTTTCGAAATTCGCCCGGCTGATGGCCTCGATCGTTCCATTCCGAAATGCTTGAAAAGTGGTTGGGAAAAAAATGTCACCGATGTTCAAACTCGATGACAGTGAACCAGCGAGTCCGGAATTGATAACAAAGTCGTATTTTGGTGAAACACCGATGCCTGTCGTTATTTTGGTTCTGGCGTTCCCGAGCCCGATGCCTGTCGTGAGGAAATCAAACTTAACGTTGTCGGTTTGTTGGGAAAAAAACTGAATCGCCTTTTTGATGGGATGAAGTTCTTTTCGTGTGGCAGAAACAAGTAATATTTTCATGTTTGTAATATTAAAATTCGTTAAATCAACCGGGAAAAATTTACGCAATTTTTCAGGGAAAACGGGAAAATAAATGTCCGCTTACGTAAATAGCCCGTAAGTCATCGATGAGTAGTATTAATAATTCGGGAGTTTTAAAAAATTACGCAAAACCGAGTCGGCTTGCGAACGAAATTATTCGGTACGTTCCTGTGGTTTGACCGGTTTCGTACGGTTGATCGTTTCCTTCCAAACTTCTTTGGGAATGACCTGATAAGATCCGCAAGCGTTGCATATCTTATAATAAGTCTTGTTCCCAAAATAGGAACTCCGGCGGTACACGATGTCGTTCTGGCACTTCTCGCATTTTTCGTTGATCTTGCTATCGAAGGGCAACGGCGTCGGTCTTTTCCCGAGCGAGTTAAAATTTTCGTCCATCTTGGTACGCTCCATTGCGTTTGCTCTCTTTTTGGGTTGGTAAAAACTACTTGTCAATTTTTGACAACAACAATATTACTTCCGGCACAAAGTTCTCAAATCTCTAATTAATTGTCAAGAAATTATTTTCAAGCGGATTGTCCCGAGCGTAATTGCTCGATCAATCGGTCTTTTTCCGAAAGTGCGCGTTCGTATTTTTTTGCCACGATCGCTTCATAATCCAGGATGAATTTTAGCGAAAGTTTGATCTTGTCAACCAGATGCATCATGGATTCGATGTCATTCTTGTTGTAGATCGAGCCGTCGTTCTTTCTTCCTAACGCCAGAAACCATTTATGTTGGCTTTCAAAGACGATAGGAAAGATGATGGAAAAGCTCGAAGCGTCCTGTGGATCGTCGATAGTTTCCTCATGAATATGGTGCACGAACCGGCCGACCAGAACGTTTTTTGAATCTTCGACGATGGAATTTTCGACAATCGGTTCGCCGCCCCGGACTTCATTGAATTTGTACCTGCCGAGTTCGTCGTCAAACGATATTAGTGCCACTTTTTCGATCGGCAGGCGGTTGATCAGATTTTCGCAGATATATTCTTCGAATCCCTCGACAACGCCTTCATCGGACAAATTCCGGGTAAAAGAGTCCGTTCGTTCGAGAAAATCAAGTTCCGACGTATTCAATTTATTATCGACCAGCCGTGTCACCTTCTCGCGGATTGGCATGAAGAGCATCAGCATCAGGATCGTTCCGGGAATTCCGGCGATGAACTGCGAACCGACGAATTTTCCGAAAAGCGATTGTAAGAGTTCGCCAAGTGCATAGTCAATTAAACCGAAAGTGCCGACAAAAAGGACGCCGATGATCGTATAGATCAACGTGCTCCGGATTTTAACATCCAATGCCGTACCAGTCAGCATGCTCCATGTGAAAGAGCCGAAAAACCAGAAAATCCCGATGAAAACACCCGCTATCGAACCGATGATGACGACTCCAAAAATGCCGCCGATGATTCCCGGCATCAGATCGCTTTTAAACAACGCCGAAGAACCGGGCAGAAGGATCGCTATTGCCATTATGGCGCCGATACAAACGAGAATTGCCGAAAGCGTAATTGAAATTCCCTTGAACGCATTCAGCAAACGACGCTGTTCAATGGAGCCGGTGGTTTTATATTCCCGGCGGAGATTGATGAAACCGCGCAATAGCCAATATCCCGGCCAAACGTATATGACGATCTCGAAAATGCGCCCAAATTTGAAAAAGTTCAAACCAAAAACTACCAAATAAATGATGAGAGTTTGCAGGTACAAAATCTTCATGTTTTGCCGGGAGGCGGTTTTGATTACGATAAAATGATAAAACAGGATGCCCCAAAACGGCGAAATGACCAAACTCCAAATTTTCGAAAGGATCGATATCGGCAGGTAATCAAATCCCGGTGCGACAAGAAACATCAAAAAGAGAACGACGAAGATATTTTCCGACGCTTGGCTATATTGTAACAAAATATATGAATTGAAAAATGTGAAGGCGACCAGCAGAGCGATGGCGAGAAGTGAATAGATTTCTTTTTTATTGACGGTTTTGTGCGTCCGGATTTCCAAAGTCGAGGTTACTCCGGTCAGCGTGTCCTGAACAGTCAGGGTAACAGTTGGCTTATTTCGGATAATCTTCCCGGATTCGCTGTCAAAATTTTCCAAAAACTCGCGTCGTTCTTCTTCGATCTGATCTTCGCGATTGCCGGAGGAGACGTTGAACGTGACGCTATTGTCATCGATTTTCAGATGAGGCTTTCGGGATTTTTCGGCTTTCGGATCCATCGGCGCCTGAAAAATGACATCTAACGAATCCACCCGGACGACGATTTTATTTTTCAAAGTGACGACAAGCGAGGAATCACGGATATCGGTGACAATACCGTCTGACAAATCAAACGGCAACGAATGGATCAGGACATTCTTTTGAACACGGATGCCGATATTGATAACCTCGAGCGCAAAGATCAGGAAGAAAAGTGCCCAGCCTGTTTTTTTTAACACGGTGTATGTCTTTTCTGAAATCATGTTCTCCTTGCTGCGTCAACAAATTTCACTGGTGAAAATATACAAATCACTCGATGAATATCAACCGGTTTTTCCTTGCGGTCTGAAGAAACTATGGAACAGACGGTTAACCTGTTTGCAAAATGAGACGCGAATCTGTAAATTTACCCGCTTTTTTCGCCACCCTAGCTCAGCTGGTAGAGCGGTCGATTCGTAATCGACAGGTCGGCGGTTCGATCCCGCCGGGTGGCTCAACCAAACACCAAAACAACCTAAAATTGCTTTTCTTCAAGCGGTTGGTTCTTTAAGGTAGCGACATTGTTTCCGAATCGGATCAATTTGTCGAACACAAATAGAGAAATCGTGAAATCTATTTCTGCGCTTTCGATGAGGAAGCGATCCGCAATCATGCGATTGTCGAACGATCCGTCTGCCACTAAAATCGGGGTGGCTTTATAACGTCCGGGATTTTCTTCTCCGTCGTCAACGCGATTGTGTGTGTAGGCGGCGGACGATTTCCATGTCAACGCGTGCTCGTTTTTACCTTTGTCATAACAGAGTTGAAAACCGAGTATGGCATCCGCTTCAAGCCAAACGATCAAATCGAAGTAAGTATCGGAGAACCATCGTCGTTTCGGTTCTCCCGGTATCTGTCGGACATTTTTAATTTCGGCGAGCACGCACGACTCTATCGGATTTTTATCGTCTTATTTTCCAAACTTCCACATAAAGGAAAAGATGGATGGATTGTTGAGATCTTTGGAATAGAATAACAGGGCATAATCGAGTTCAAAGCGCTTTGCCCGAACGCTAAAACCAACCGATTTCCAGTTGAGCGAACCGATTTGTTGATAACCGCCGTGAAGAGATAATAGGTTTTTAATACAGATTTCCGTGCCGACACTCGCGCCGGATTCTTGTGTGTCTAAATTTGTTTCGAGGTTAACTCCGACCGATACCCTGAACGGATCCTCGATGAAGATATCCGGGCGAACAAGGCCAATCTTCAAAAGGCGCGGCAAAGTCGTCGATTCGTTATCGAGTTTATTCATCTTACCGATATTTTGAACCAATAATGAAACATCGAGCGAACTGGGCGCGAGCCAGCTGCCGCTGAAATCGAAAGCATATCCGTGACCGGACTCGGTGTAAAGATTTTCGTAGATATATTTAACGGAAGCGCCGACGGTCAGCCGTTTTCGTATTCTCTGGGAATAACCGGCGCCGACCGTTAAATACTGCGCTTCGATCTCGTTCAGTGGATCTTCGGTCGACGTTTCGCGTATCTCGATACCCGGAATCCGGACAAAATTGAAACCTGCCGCGAAAGTTCCGCGCTTGATCGGAAGCGAAAAAGCGAATGCGTCCGAAGAGATGTCAGTTAACCAGAATCCATGAGACAATGAAAGTGTCGGATCGGGATTTTGAATGCCGATGGGATTTTCAAAAACGGCGATGGGCGATGCGATCATTTGTGTAAAAACGCCCATCCCGGCGGCAGACCGCGCGGAGACAGGCATCTTGATAAAAGCCAAATCTGTCTCGCCCAGCGATTTTCCTGGAAAAGCGAACACGGTCAGCAGAATCATTGTAAAAAATATGGAGTAGCATGTATGTGATTTCATATTAATTTCCATCAGAATTTAAATTCCCACGAAAAAACGTGTGTCGTACCCTCACCGACCATTCCGAGCGCAACGGCATAATCCAGCCGCGTGTCAAGATTGGCGATGAATCCATAGGCGAATCCCATTCCGAAACAAGGTGTCAGATCGTTCATACCCATCCGAAAGAAACAGAGTTTCTTGTAATTGTATTCGCCCCCGAAATGTGTTTGTATTTCACCTTTATCGGAATATTCCAGATCGCCGATGACGAGATAATCGTTACCTTGCTGGATCGCGAAGCCGCATTTGACGATCTGCGGGAAAGTCTCGGTGTAATTTCCGCCTTCCTCTTCGAAGAGTTCCTGAGTGTTCCATGTGTAACTCGCGCCGATGTCTTTGAATTCCAGTCCGAATGTAACGTGTTCGGTCGGCTTGTAGAGAAAACCGAGATCGAAACCAAGCCCGGTGGCGGTGATGTCGCACAATGTGTTTTTCAGAATTTTGAAGTTGATGCCGGCGGAGAATTTAGGGAAGAATGCATTTGCGAAAGTAAGAATGAAGGCGTCTTCACCGGTTTCATACATCTCGTCGGGATTTCCAAGAAAATCGCGCCCCTGAATATCAGTGACACCTCCGTGCATCCACGAAACGGCTAAACCTGCGGTCGGTTTCAGCGGAATGGCGAGTCCGACGTAATGCAGCTGTCTGTCCATTGACAGGAAATAGTAAGTCATCGACAGATGTTTTTTATCGAGATAAGGAATGCCTGCGGGATTGTAGTAAGCGGCGAAACCGTTGGCAGAAAGGGCGACGCCGCTATTACCCATCGCTATCGCCTGCGCGCCAAGCCCCATCCGGAGATAGGAACCGGCGAGACCGGCGTTCGTTTCGGCGAAAAGTGCTGCGGAAAGCGTCAGTATCGATATTAGGATGGATAATTTTTTCATGAGTTCTATTTTACAACGATCAGTTTTGTCCAGTAAGATTTTTCCTTGCCCTGCGATTCCTGGGTCAATTTGCAGAAGTAAGTTCCGTTGGCGACTAATGTGCCGTCCGAGTTTCTGCCGTTCCATGGTTCGGTATATTCACCGGCGGTTGTGATCGACTGTTTGTCGCTTTTGTAAACTGCGCGCATCGCGAAGTCGTAGATTTCCAGCCGAACCTGTGCCGCGCCATCGATATGATATTTTATCCGGACGTGTCCGTCACCGTTTAGAATATTGTGATGCGTCGGAGAAAATGGATTCGGAAACGCGTATATCTGTGGTTCGCCTTTTATTTTAGTCGAAACCGATTGATGATAGATCGACCAATGGATTCCGTCGTCGCGGGTTTTGCCGATACCGTCGGCTGTCCCAATCCAGAGATAACCGGGAGATTCACGCGGATCGATGACCGCGGTATATACGTCGTGTGAAAAGAGGGTTTCGCGCCGGACGCTGTCTTGCACCGGATCGTAAAGCGCCCAGTTTTCGCCGTCAATGGATTTGAACAGGCCGCTTGCGGTGCAGACATAAACGATCGAGTCGTCGAAGGCGAAGTTGTAACCCCGTTCGCCGGTAAGTGTGGTGCTCCACGTCAGTCCGCCGTCGGAGGTTTTGCTGATCGCCTGATATTCGCCAGAACTTTCTGCCGTCAATGTTGCCGCCCAAAGTGTCTCTTTTCCGTTCCAGACCTGACGCGCCATGGCGACGACGAAATTTCCGGAGATCGCGGAATTTTGCGCGTTGTATTTCCGCCAGCGAATACAGGAATCAGACTCGGCGATTCCCATGTTGATACCGTTTGCCGTGCCGACCCAAACCGTGTCGCCGTAGGCGAGAACGCTGAATCCTTTGTGATTGTGATTGCCGCCATCGGAAGGATCTTTCGGATTGATCGGAAAAGTGATTTGTTCGCCGCATTCGAGAACATCATCATCGTCTGAAGGTAGCGGGATGCGTTGCCATGAAGCGCCGAAATCGGAACTCCGGCGAATTCCGCCCGCCCAGCTAGCGAGATAAACATATTTATTAGTAAGAGAAATATCCCATGTAGTATTTTGGACAGGCACAGTTATTTTTAAAAATTTAACACTATCACCATCCCACAAATAATATTCATATTTCTCATTTTTATTGCCCACCGAGTCTATTGGTTGTGGAACGAATGTCCAGTTCAGTCCGAAATCTTTCGAAAAAGCGAGTCCGCCGCCGGTCTGGTAGGAGCCGATTTCGGTCGTCGAATCGAATACGCAGGCGATCCAGATGATGGAATCGAATGTT